>DASRRN010000316.1:0-8297 GCA_035695685.1 Acidobacteriaceae bacterium
CCCGTCTTTTCCAGCACTTCAGAATCGCCATAGAGAGGCTCTCCCCCCACCATCACCAGCATCACCTGGGCGGCGGTTGCGTGGGTCAGCGTCCAGTAAGCGTCGTGCTTTTGAGCATCGCCTTCCGGCTTAATCACCAGGACATCGGCATCGTGACCAGGTTCGAGCGCACCCAGACGATCGCTCGCCCCAATCAGGTCGGCAGGAGTGGAAGTAGCCATAGCTACCAGCTCGCGATCCGTGAACAGGTGGGGCGTTTGGGTATCGTTCCAGGCCGCGGCAAAGTTCAATTCCGCCAGCAGGCCGTCGCTGCCGGTGGGGCTCCAGTCCGGTGCTAGCGCGATCTTAATGTGTGCGGTCTTGGCGGCGGCGACATCGGCGGTACTGCCGTAAAGCTCCAGATTGCTGCGGGGCGACCAAATCAGGTTGACTCCGTGAGCGGCCATCTCTACGTAGTTGGCGGGTTGCAGCGCAACCCCATGGATCAGTGAGACCCCCGGAACCAACAACCCGCGACCCTTCAGCATCTCGAATTCTCGCGCTGCGGATGCATCCTCGTGACCGCCTTCGCTGAGATGAATCAGAAACGCGTGGAGTTGATGGTTTCCGAGCTTCTGGCGAATGGGGGTAAGCTCGCTCTCAGTCATCTGTAGCGGAAATACGTTGTACGCAACATGCCACTCGTCTTCGGTATCGAGGTTATGCGCCAGCCCCATGCTGCAGGCATTGGCCAGGCTCCCGACCGAGGCGGTCTCGCCTTCGGAGATGGCTTTGACTTCGGCGTAGCGCTCCATCTCGCATTCGAGGCCATCGGCCACCATCGCTTGATGCGGGGACTCGAGTAAGGTCTGGTAAATCGGCTTCTGCTGCCAGTCGTAGCGATTACCAAACTGGCTCGAAGGATGCCACCGAGGAAACACATTGTAGGTGAGATGGTTGTGCAGGTCGATAAGGCCGGGCGCGATGATCCCATTGGTGTCGATCACGGTCGTATTTGCCGGCAGCTTCACCTTGGTCCCGACGGCTGTGATCTTGTTTTGCTGAATGAGGACGGTCCCGTTCTCAACGATGCCGCCGGGCGTGACCAGGCTGCCGCGCAGTGCGAAGCCAGAGGACGGGGATTGGGCTAACAAAGGACACACGCATAGCCCCAGCATTAGCAGCCGGATGAAATTTGGCATTTATCCATTATGGGGCCTGGGCCACGCTCATTGAGGCTTGACGGGTAAGAAGAAATCTACGGAAAGGTATGCCGCAGAGCACAATGACCACTCCAATCAGGGCCGGTACGGGATCGTGCAGAAGGATAAGTAAGGCGATCAGCGTCGACAAGACAATGAACGCCAGCGGGGCCGCTGGAAACCACCAGCCTCGAACCGGCTCGCTTAATCTGAAAAGCGTGGAACCGGCAAGCGCGAGGAAAATCACCGCTGAAAAGATGATGTAGGACAGCACCCGGTCGAAGGCGCCAAGAAAAAGCACCGCGAGCGCAAGCCCGGTCTGCAGAACGATGGCGTTTGCCGGTGTGCCAAACCGGGGGTGCAGTCTTCCGAATACTGAAAAGAAGCCGCCCGATTGCGCCATGGCATAGCAGACGCGGGGTGCTGCCATCGTGATGGCGGCTATACCGCCGCAGACGCATACGAGCACACAGGCGGATAGGACACGTGCGCCCGCCGTCCCAAACAGCACCCCACCGAACTGGGCGACAAAAGCGGTATTCGACGTGACTCGGTCAATCGGCAGTACCGCGAGGAACGTAGCGCTGATAAGTAGATAAATAATTGTGACGATGGCGACCCCACCTACAAATGCCAGAGGTAATGTCCGCTTCGGATTGCGGATTTCCCCCGCTATCTTGCTCGCCTCCCACCAGCCACCGAAGCTGAAGAAGGCGCTCATCACACCCCCCGCTATCGCCGGAAAGAGCGCGTCCGAGCCGGGGCGGCGTACTCCAAGGGGCAGTAGATTCGACACATGGGCGTGACCCGAAGCAACTGCCCAGCCAACCAGCGCGAACAGGATCAGGAGCTTGAAACCATTGACGAACGACATAACTGCTGCGCTGAAGCGAGTACCGATGAAATTAATCACCCCGAACAGGCAAAGAAGCAGGGCAGGAACAGCAGCCAGTCCCACCTGGCCCGTAGGCAGCAGCTGGGCCACATACGGCGCGGCACCCACGGCCAGCGCAGCGGCCACTCCGGGGTACATGACGATGGAACTCGTCCAGCCATAGAGGAAGGCAACTTGCTTTCCATAGCCGGCCCGCAGATAGACGTACTCTCCTCCAGATTCGGGGAAGCGAATTGCCAGCGCGGAATAAGAAAGCGCGCCGCACATGGCCATCAACGCAATGCCGAGCCAGACCAAGCCAAGCAGCAACGGCGATCCTAACGACTTGGCCATGGCTGCGGGAGTAAGAAAAATCCCCAGGGCAATCGACTCTCCCGTAACTACAGCGATGGCTGCCGGCAGACCTAGCTGACGTTGTTCCTGCCCTTTTTGCTGTTGCATGTGGCGACTATCCTACGTTGCCTTTCCCACTGGCGCCTCCATCGAGAGGTTGGCTTTGCTACCCACCTGCGGGCTGAAGACAGTATCGCTGGCATTATGTAGATTTGCCCCGCACCCCCAGTAGCCCGCACCCCCAGTAGAAAGAACGGAGTCCTCTGCATGCCGAAGCGCGCAATAGCTCGAATTTTTCTGTTCGCAATGTCAGTCTGTATGGCGCAGGCGCAAATCCCCTCTGGTAGCCTCAACGGCCTAGTGACCGATCCCAAGGACGCGGTCATCGTCGGCGCCCACGTGACGGCAGTGAGTGCGACGCAAGGCTTCTCGCGCGACACCCTCACCGACAGAAGCGGCCTTTACGTTTTGCCCGACCTGCCCGCCGGGGACTACAGCCTGAGGATAGAGCAGGCGGGGTTTGCCGCCAGCGACGTGAAAGGCATCGTGCTCGAAGCGGGGCGCACCACCACCGTGGACGCGAAGTTGCAGATCGCAGCCGCCGGCGCCATGGTGGAAGTGAACGCAGCCGCGGTTAGCCCGAATCTTAACCCAGTCCATGATTCAGGGACAGATCACATCCAAAACCATCCAGAGCATTCCTTTGAATGGCAGGAACTTCCTGGAGCTGGCATACCTGGTACCCGGGAACCGGCCGGCTCCAACGTTCGATCCGACCAAGACCAACACTCTCGAAGTAAGCTCCGCGGGCGGCTTTGGGCGAGGCGGCAATATTACCGTGGATGGTGGCGACAACAACGACGAGGTGGTCGGTGGGACGCTGGCGAATTTCCCGGAAGATTCAGTGCAGGAGTTTCAAATCGCGACGGGAAGGTTTACCGCCGAGGTTGGACGCTCTGGCACCAGCATCGTTAATATCGTTAGCAAGGCAGGCACCAACCAATATCACGGGTCAGCTTTCATCTTCGAGCGCAATCGACATCTGCAGGCGTTGCCGGCCACATTCAACCGCAACCTGCCTACGCCTCCGTTCGATCGCGAGCAGGTGGGCGTGTCGGTCGGCGGTCCGGTTCGTAAAGATCGAGCGTGGTGGTTTTCTTCCTTTGAATTCCGTAACCAGAACGCATCGATCCAGACGGGTGCACGAGACTTTACCACCGATTCCATCCTGAACACTGCGGCCTCAGCGCCGCTGCGCGACGCCCTATGGTCGACGCGCTACGACCACCAACTCACCGAACACAACAGTTTGATGGTGCGATACTCGTTCAATCGTTCGACCGACACGGCCGAGGCCACGCCATCGCAGAACACTCCTGCATTCTCTTCCGCAGAACGCCAGAACTCGCTCAACCGGTTCAACTCCCTGATTGCCGCTGTCACCACAGTCTTGTCTTCCTCGCGCGTGAATGATTTCTCTTTTCACTACGACAACTTCTACAACAACATTCCCCCCTTCGGACAGGATTTGCCCACCACCAATCCGCCGCTCAGTCTCGCCAACGAACTGATCTTTCCCGATCTCGCGGATGGCGCAAATTTCAACCTTCCGCAGGCGACACATCTGGATCGATTCCAGGTGCGCGACTCGCTCTCATGGATACTTGGCAAGCACACCCTGCGACTCGGCGGAGAGTTCCAGCACTACACCGCGCATGGTGAGATCAACGTGTTCGGCACCGGCACCGTCATCCTGGTTTCCGATTTTGGTTTTGCCGATCTGAATGGAGATGGCCAGGTGAACGACCTGGATATACCGGTTGCAGTGGGGCTCAAAAGCAGCGCGCCCGTTACCCCGGTGCCGATCCCGACTGTCTTCGACAGTTATGTTGCCGGCTATGCGCAGGATGATTGGCGGGTAAGCCCGAGGCTTACACTGAACCTCGGACTACGCTGGGAATACGATTCGAATCTCACCGGCAATTCCAGCGCCCACGACCCCTGCCCCAGCCTTACCGTTCTGCCTACCAAGCCCTGTACCTGGATGGCGAACGTGATTAACCTTAAGAAGCATCCGGATACCAAGGATTTTGGTCCGCGGGTGGGTTTCGTCTTCGATCCATTCGGTAAGGGCACGACAGTGCTTCGTGGCGGATACGGCATCTACTACGATCGCATTATTCTCGAGGCAGGCGCGGAAGAGTTGGTGCAGAACGATCGCGCCTTGACTGTGACTCAATATGCAGGGTCAGCCTGCACCTCGCCTTTCGTGCCTGGCGGACCGAGCCTGGGCGCATGCTTCGCTCCGGGAGGCAGCTTCGCCACCGGGACGCCGACACTTGCCAGTCCTTTCAGTGGACCGCATCAGACCGGAGGCACCGGGATTCTGGCCATGGGCCCCAACGCCCATCATCCACTGTTCCAGCAGTTCTCGCTCGGCGTGCAGCAGCAGGCGAGCAATCACTGGCTCTTTTCCGCGGATGGTCTCCATGTCTTCGCCACCAGGCAGATCATTGG
This sequence comes from Acidobacteriaceae bacterium, assembly GCA_035695685.1. Lineage (GTDB taxonomy): Bacteria > Acidobacteriota > Terriglobia > Terriglobales > Acidobacteriaceae > PALSA-350. The sequence goes on from DASRRN010000316.1 coordinate 4,927, forward strand.
CCAGTTCCTCCGCAACACAGACTCCACTTCACCCTACGTTCGCTGTCCCGGAAGCAACATGCCCTGCAGTATTACGGATCCGCTTAGCGGCATCACTGATAACATCACCCTGCTGCAGTCCCAGGCCAAATCATGGTACGACGGATTGATCGTTAGCTTACAGCACACCGCGGCCAAGGTCGGCCCGGTCAGCTATCGATACAACCTCAGCTACACTCTTTCCAAAACCTTCGACTACTCGGATGACGATCAGCTAACCTCGACTGCGGCGGAGCAGGTCAACCTCGTAGAGGGCATCGATAACCTGCATCTGGAAAAGGGCTACGCCGTGACCGACGAACGCCATCGCCTCACTTTGTACGGAGAGGCACAGCTGCCGTGGCGGTTTTCACTGGCGCCGATTTATACCTTTGGCTCAGGGGTTGCCGCGGACACCTTCCTACCCGGAACAGGCAACATTAACGGCGCGAGCGGCTCTCGTCTGCCGTTGCTGCCGCGTAACGCGATTGGCCGCGAGGTCAAAAATAGTAGTCAGCTGAATGCCGCAATCGACCGCTGGAATGCGTTACCGCCTTGCCCCGCTGCATACCCGTGCCTCGCCGGCGGCACATTGCAGAGCGTACCCGCGGGCACCAATTTCTACAGTCCATTTAGCTCCCTTGATCTGCGGCTGAAAAAGGACTTCCGCCTGGGCGAGCGTGCCTCAGTCAGCCTGATCGGCGAAGGCTTTAACATGTTCAACGAGACCAATATTCGTGGGTCAAGCAACGCTAATTATGCGGGACGTAATATCTCGGTCGGCCCCTACCAGGCAGCACAGAATGGCCAGCCCGCACAAGCGGTCCAGACCAACTTCTATTCGGCTGTCAGCACGGCAGGCGGCTTCTTCGGCTCCGGCGGACCGAGGGCCTTCCAGTTTGCCGCACGCATCGAGTTTTAAGAGCAAACAACGAAGCCCACATCCCCCTGGACGGGTGCCCCTCGCCCTGGCGTACATGGGCCGAAAAAGACGGGCTGCGCCCCATAACCGCTAACTTGATTGGAATGTTTTTCTTCAAGACTCCCAAAAAATCGTCATCCTGAGCGGAGCGCCTCGCAGATTTATCGCGGGACACCACGCTTGATGGCGCGGAGTCGAAGGACCCCGAGGATGCTTATCTTGCCTATGCCGTTGGGAGCTTTTCAACCACCGAAGCCCTCCGCGATAAATCTGTGAAGCGCTCCGCTGAGGATGACGATTTTTTGGGAGTTTTGAAGAAAAACATTCCAATCAAGTTAGCGCTTATGGGCCGCAGCCCCTTCCAACGCTTCTTCTCCGCGGAAGAGGCTTTTTGCAGATTCGGCGCATCGCCGAGAAAGGCTACCTACACAATTGAGAATCCACAAGGACTGGCATTCCCGTATAGCATCCTGCCTGCTGTTGGCATTTGCTTCCGCTACAGTTACAGCTTCCGCACAAACCGCCGGACACGACTTCTTTCGTGTCTCCCTTGACCATAGCTTTATCAACCCGGTTTCCGGGCGCCTTTTGCTTTTTATCGCGCCTAATACCGGAGATCCGAAGGATGCGAAATCCGTTGACATGAACGAGATGTCGCCGGCGAGCGTCTACGTCGCCGCCAAAGAAGTCCCTCATCTGGCTCCTGGAGACTCCGTTGATATCGATGCGGATGACATCGTCTTTCCCGGGCCGCTCTCCAGGGCGCCTGCGGGCAGCTATCGCTTGCAGGCCGTCCTCGATGTCTTTCACAACTACAACTATCAAGGCCGCGTCGCCGGTGACATCGTCAGCGCGCCGGTGACCGTGAGCGTGCCGCTGGGCGCGGCTCCAGCTGTAACCCTCTCCCAGACGGTGCCGGAACCGCCGGATCCGTTAGCGCAAAGGCCGGACGTGGATTCGGCACTGAAGCCCCTGGACATGATCAGCCCTGTGCTTACCCGCTATTGGGGACGCGAGATTCACATGCGCGGATGGGTATTGTTGCCGCCGGGGTACGCGGCTCATCCAGCGGACCACTATCCTACGGTGTATTTCACCCACGGCTTCGGTGGCACACTGAGTGGCCTGCGAGAGCGCTACGCACCCATTCTCTACGACCGCATGAAGCAGGGTCGCATGCCGGAGATGATCTGGGTGTTGCTCGATGAAAGCAGCCCGACCGGTACCCATGAGTTCGCGGACTCGGTGAACAATGGGCCCTGGGGAGCCGCTCTCACCACGGAGCTTATCCCCACTATTGAACATCAATACCGAATGGATGCGCGTCCTTCGGGACGCTTCCTGCAGGGACATTCCTCGGGAGGCTGGGCGACGCTGTGGTTGCAGACCCGCTATCCGAAAATCTTCGGAGGCACGTGGTCGACCTCGCCCGATCCCAGCGATTTCCATTTCTTCAGTACGGTCGATATCTACGCCGCCCATGCAAACATGTACCGCAGTCCTGACGGCACGCCAAGCCCGATGATTCGGGAGCACGGCCAGCCTCGTACCACGATGCAGCAGTTGGCCCAGCTTGAGGCCGTCGTTGGGCCGTATGGCGGCCAACTCGCGTCCTTTGAATGGGTCTTCTCCCCGCGAGGTCCGGATGGCCGGCCAGCGCCTCTGTTCGATCGCTTCACCGGCGAAATCGATCCAACCATTGCGGCCTATTGGCGCGCACACTATGACATTGTGCAGAGACTAAACAGCGACTGGAAAACCATCGGCCCCGACCTGCAGGGAAAGATCCACCTGATCGTCGGCACAGACGACACCTTTTACCTGGACGGAGCCGCCCACAGTCTGCAGTCCACGCTCGACCACCTTGGCGGCCATGCGCACTTCACCTTCCTCCCTGGGCGTTCCCACTTTGATGTCTACCGTGACGGAGACGATCGCTTCGCTCTGTTCGATCGCATCGCGGCTGAAATGTATCGCGTAGCCCGTCCCAACAATCAGTGACGGGCAGATACTTGATCTAACATAAACAGCGGGACTCTTATTCCGTCGTTTCTCCATGGCAAAACGCAGCGCAGGTTTGTTGATGTTTCGATTTCGCAGTCACGAGCTCGAGGTTTTCCTGGTGCATCCAGGCGGTCCTTTCTGGGCTAAAAAAGATATGGGTGCATGGTCCATTTCGAAAGGGGAGTACGTAGACGGTGAGGCTCCCCTCGAAGCAGCGAAACGTGAATTCCACGAAGAGACGGGCTTCGCTGCGCAAGGGACCTTTCTCGAGCTCGGCATCGTGCAACAATCGGGGGGCAAGGTTGTTGTTGCGTGGGCATTTGAGGGCGATTGCGATCCAGGCGAGCTGGTTAGCAATCGCTGTCAAATAGAATGGCCGCCGCGCTCCCGCCGCATGATCGAGATTCCCGAGGTGGATCGTGGAGGT
>DASRRN010000317.1:0-21719 GCA_035695685.1 Acidobacteriaceae bacterium
CGAAAAGCTGTGCACCGTGATGTCCAAGCTCTACATTCAGTAGGGATGTTGCTCCTGCGAAAGGAACCGAACCCAGGTCACGGTCAAGTACAGGTAGTGACAGCGGCGGCCAGCCGATTTCAACTGGTGGCCGAGGTCTGAGGCGCAGGACGGAACAGTCACCATGCATCGGGGCGATTAGGATTCCAGATTGTGAAGCGGTCTTTGACCACGAACGAATCAATGGGGAACTGGCTGCCTCAGAGTCGAAGCTTTCCGGTCCCACCATCTGGTCCAACCCAGCCGAGTCGCAGGTCTCGTGCGGGAGCGCAAACATCTCGAAGGCCAACAGGCTATGGAGAACGAACTGCGCTGTACGCGACCCTGAATCTGCCTTGCCATCGCGCGGTTGATCCCGGAGTCAACAACAAGCGCTGACGCCGTTCACGCCCCAGATGGCCGGTGCCTGGTCCTGGCCCGAACTGCGGCGCGCGACCGGAGGATAGCGGGCCCACTTGGCCGCTTCCCGCGCCCGTCAGCCATCCTTTATAGACCCAAAATCTGCTCTGTGACTATGGGGTATAACTATCACCGTGCTCTCTATCAGGAGATTTCCCGTGTACGCACCTTGTTCTGGCAAAGCACTTTTCCTGGCCGCGACCGTGCTGCTCACTTCCATTGCCTTAGGCCAGGAAAGCGCGATCCTGAACGCCCGGCTTGAAGGCGCTGCGCCGAAGCCGTTCTATTCCGTGACCCGCAAATCGAGCGACGGAACCGTATATCTGAAGCTGGTGAACGCCAGCTCCACACCACAGCTTGTGCGCATCCAGCTCGACGGAGCAAAAGGGATAGCGGATGGCAAGCTCATCACCTTGCCCGCGAAGACTACGGCGGCCACCAACAGCATCACCCAGCCTGCCGCTATTGTGCCCGTCGAAAGTGGGCTGCGCGCGGCTGCCCCCAACTTTACCCACACTGTTCCCGGTTACGCCATTCAAGTCCTGGAGTTGAAAACACGATGAGCCTGCGTTGGTGTCTGACCCTCTTCCTGTTGGTAAGTTATTGGCCCAACGCCCGTGCTGCCGTTCAGTATTACCCCGAGCGGAAAGTTTGGGTACTCCAGGCCGGCGAAGCGACCTACGCCATGGGAGTCAACGAACGCGGCGAATTGCAGTCTATCTATTGGGGCCCGCGGGTTACGCGCGATGCGGACTTCTCTTCCGCGCACAGCCGCCCGGAAGTAGCCTCGTTCGATCTCTCCACCACCACCACTCCGCAGGAATATCCAGGCTGGGGCGCGGGGCTTTATACCGAACCCGCGTTGAAGGCGACGTACGCGAACGGAAATCGCGACGTGGTCTTGCATTTCGTACAGCAGCACATCGATGGCGAGACGCTGGAAATCGAGCTGAAGGATATAGCCTCCGACCTCCAGGTCCACCTCTATTACCGTGTCTTTCCCGAGACTGGCATTCTTGAGCGGTGGTCGCAAATCGAAAATCGAACCGATCAAGCCATTACATTAGAGAGCGCACAATCAGCGGCCTGGAGCTTGCCACAAGGGGTGGGCTACGGCTGGCACTATCTCACTGGGCACTGGGGAGCTGAGTGGCAGCTCCATTCTGAAGCGCTGCAAACCGGAGCGCACGTTATTGAGAGCCGCCGTGGCAGCACCTCGCACCAGGCGAATCCGTGGTTTGCTATCGACCGGCCAGACCAGACGACGGAGGAGCACGGGCCGGTGTGGTTCGGAGCGTTAGGCTGGAGTGGCAGCTGGCGCATCACGGTGGAGCAAACTGCGATGCAGCAAGTGCGCGTCACTGGCGGATTCAATCCTTTTGACTTCGGCTATCGGCTGAAACCCGGCGACCAGCTGGAGACGCCGCCGTTCTATGCAGGGTTCACCAACGGGGGCATGGGTGAGGCCTCACGCATTCTGCACCGCTTCGAGCGGCAATCAATTCTACCCGGGGGAGAGAACGCCCCCCTGCGTCCCGTCCTCTACAACTCGTGGGAAGCAACGGAATTCAATGTCAGCGAGGCTGGCCAGTTGGCCTTGGCGGAAAAGGCCAGCAAGTTGGGCGTGGAACGCTTCGTGATTGATGACGGATGGTTCGGACAGCGCAAAGATGACCACGCCGGTTTAGGCGACTGGTATGTGAACAAGGAGAAATTTCCTCACGGCCTCAAGCCGGTGATTGATCGCGTGCACGCATTGGGTATGGACTTTGGCATCTGGGTGGAGCCGGAAATGGTGAACCCCGACAGCGACCTCTATCGCAAGCATCCGGACTGGGCGATGAATTTTCCAGGGCGCCCCCGCACTGAGGCCCGTAACCAACTGTTACTGAATCTGGCGCGAGACGACGTGAAGGAATACGTCTTTCAGTGGCTCGATCAGCTCGTCAGCAGCAACGACATCGCTTTTCTAAAATGGGACTACAACCGCAACTGGGCAGAACCCGGCTGGGACGCTGTTCCCCCGGAGGAGCAGAAGAAGATCTACGTGACCTATGTCCGCAACCTCTACGACATTCTCGATCGGCTGCGGGCCAAGCATCCTAAGTTGGAGATTGAATCCTGCTCCGGGGGAGGCGGCCGGGTGGATCTGGGCATCCTGCGTCGCACCGATGAAGTGTGGCCATCGGATAACACCGACGCGCTGGACCGGCTGACCCTCCAGGACGGCTTCACCCATGCCTACACCCCCGGCATCATGATGGCCTGGGTCACGGACGTTCCCAACGGTATGAATCGGCGAAGCGTCCCGCTCAAGTTCCGCTTTATGGTGGCCATGACTGGCTCGTTGGGGCTGGGAGGCAATCTGAACAAATATTCTCCCGAGGATATGCAGGAGGCGACTCGCTTCGTTGCCTTCTACAAACGTGTGCGCCCCGCAGTGCAGCGAGGAGCCCTATATCGGCTTATGGCGCCTGAAGGCAGCGAATACTCCGCCGACGAGTACGTCTCAACCGATGGACGGCAGGCGGTCCTTTTTGCCTTTCTTCATTCGCAGCAGTTCGGCACATCTTTTCCTACCGTCCTCTTGCGCGGGCTGGCTGAAGATGCACTTTACAAAGTGGAGGCCATCGATCCCGGGCAAGTGCAGGAGGTGGGAACCGTAAGCGGCGCTTACCTGATGCACCACGGCCTCAATCTAAATCTACGAGGGGACTACGACAGTACTTCCGTCATCCTGGAAAAGCAGTAGGCAATGATGTTGCCCCCGCCTGACCGGAAGGTCCTTTGAATCATCGATATAGCCACACTCCACCGCCCCGGTTGGCCGATCTTCGGAGTTCAAGGCCATCTCAGAAGCAGACAGGCCGAGAACTTAAGCGCCGGTGAAGGGTTAGGGTCGACAGGTCGGAAGTTTTAGGTTTTGGAACGCTTCCTGGCATCGATCAGCATTTGATAGAGACCAATAGTCTGGTTGGCAATACTGATCCAACTGAACTTTTCTTCGGCACGTTTACGGCCGGCTTCTCCGAATCTTCTGCATCTGGCTGGATCGGACAGCAGTTCGTTCAGTTTTGCCGCCAGATCCTGCGCAAATTTCTCCGGCTCCCGCGGAAAGCTGGTCACCGGATCCTGATCAAAGGGCACCAGATAGCCGGTCTCACCGTCAACCACGACCTCCTTGATTCCGCCCGTGGCACTGGCCACAACAGCCGCCTGGCAAGCCATGGCTTCCAGATTGATGATGCCGAACGGCTCATAGACCGATGGGCAACAAAACACAGTCGCGTGGCTGTAGAACTGGATGGCATCCTGCTTGCTAAGCATCTTGTCGATCCAAATCACTCTCGGGTTGAAGGCGCGTGCCGCTTCCACCTTGCGCTGTAGCTCCGCAGCAATTTCCGGAGTGTCGGGGGCACCCGCGCAGAGAACGATCTGGGTTCCGGGCGGCAGGTAACGAATCGCGTCCACCAGGTGAGTCACGCCCTTTTGCCGGGTGATGCGCCCTACAAAAAGCACATAGGGAATTGCGGGGTCGACGCCATAGGCAGTGAGCGCTGTGGTCTCGGGCGTTCGCTGATATTGCTGCAGGTCGATCCCGTTGTAGATCACATGAATTCGTTCAGGGTCCACTGGGTATGCGCGGAGGATGTCGTCTTTCGTGCCATTGGAGACCGCGATCACCGCATCAGCGTCGAGAATTGCTGTTCTCTCCATCCATGAGCTCATGGCATAGCCGGTGCCCAACTGTTCCGCCTTCCATGCGCGCAGCGGCTCCAGGCTATGCGTCGTAAGCACGAACGGAACGTCGTACAGCTTCTTGGCCAAAAAACCGGCCATGGAAACGTACCAGGTGTGCGTGTGTACAACGTCGATCCCAGTGAGGGCCTTGATCTGCGTCAGGTTGAGAGAAAATGCCTCGAGGGCGCCCTTGAATTTCTCTTCGGTCCCTTTGGAAATTTCGTCCCATGGCTCCTGGCCGCGCACCTGCAGGTTACCTTCATCGGCGTACTGGCGCCCCCAGCAATGGACCTCCACCGAAACCTTGCGTGCCAACTCACGGCTCAGATACTCAACGTGCACTCCGGCGCCGCCATAGACATGGGGCGGGTATTCCCGCGTTAAGAGTCCTACTCGCAATCTCTCCCTCCTCTGGTGAAGTTGCATCACAGTCGACCTACAGTAGTACGGCGGGGATGGGATATTCAAGCCGCATCTTTACCCGGTCAAGGACGGCGGCCTTTCAGCGTAGCCCGGAAGGGAACTGATCGAATCGCTCTCCCATGGTATCGATCACCATCAGGTCCGGGGCTTCTGAGGGTGTGTGAGAACTCCCGTTTTGAAGGGTACGGGCTGAAGAGTCTGCGTGAGAACTAAAATTCCAAACTTAGTCCCGTAGGGACGGTTGAACTTAGCCCAGGACGTGTGGGTTAGCCGAAAAAGCTGGACTAGTCCCGCCAGGGACGGCTGAATCCCGGCCCCTTTGTTCAGTCGTCCCTCACGGGACTGGTCGGATTGCTTATATCTACCCAGGACTGTCGTGCTGGGCTAAGTTCAGACGTCCTTTCGGGACTAGAGCAGAGTTCTCAGACACGTTCTAAAGGCCGTACCCTTCAAAAAGGAAGTTCTCGCACACCCTCTTTAGAAGCCCCTGAGGGCAACTCTTGTGCTCGCTTGAGCAGCCCAGCGGCTGAAGCCGATTCAACTTGACTGCTAAACGTACGGCCTAAAGGCCATACCAATTAATAAAGGAGTATATGAAACTAGAGCAGTAGCATTTAAAGACCAACAGGATGTCGCTCAACTCACGTCACTTTGTCGGGGTCGTATTGCATGAGAAATCTGCCCACGGAAAAACCACGAGTGAGGGTGATGTGATGCGAAGCTCGCAGGTCAACCTGTCCCAAACCGTCACTGGGCCAGTTTTTTATCAGCCACGCCATGCGTTTCAGGTCCAGTATGCGGCTCGCCAGAGGCGAGCTTTGCAACCGCTCAACTTCAACGGCCATCCTGCCGCGCACTGCACTGAGATTCATATACCAGTCCGCGGATTGCCGGCCGCGTTGCCTCCGGCTCAGCGTGCTGGACGGTAACCGCCCCACCATGGCACGGCGCGACAGGGAGCGCAGTTGGCCGTCGCGAAGAAACTCTTCCAGCGGCACGGTGAGGCAGAACTCGACGACCTCTCGATCAAACGTCGGATCGCGGTAATCCAGTTGCCAACCTCCCTGGGGTCCAATACAGGTCTCGCTCATGTCGCCGTACTCAAGGAGATTGCGCAGCGTGATGCGCCCGTCGGGAATGGTCCGGTACATATCGTGCAAGGCGGCGCGTTGCAAATCCAGGCGCTCCACGATCTCGGGACGCAATGGCGTGTAATCGAGCGAGAAGCCGCGCATGTGCGGATCGGTGACGCGCCGCAGCCAGAAAGGCAACGACGGCCACAGAGCGTGGCGAATCATCAGGCGTACGGAGGCACTTCGTGCCTTGCGGATTTGCCAGGCAACCCGGGCTAACGTGCCCCACTCTCCCGAGCGAAACCAGGTGGACAACGCCGGAATTCCCTCATAGCTCAGCGTCGAATTGCCACAGTTCCCATTGAGCAGCAGGGTAATTCCATTTTCCCGCGCCCGCGCCATGATGGCGTTCGTCCAAACCTCGTTGCTCGGACCAAAGCAGGGATGGTCATAAAGATTGTTGTTGTGGTCCAGGATGTCAAGGAAGGAAGTCGCGCTTGATTCCACCAACATGTGGCGCATATTAGGGTAAAGTGCGGCCACCTCGGCAGCGGCGGGTCCTTCGTTATCGAAATGAGTTGTGCTGGGAACATTATTAAAGTCAGGCCGAGGCACGGCGGTAAAACAGGTGAGCTCACGGCCTTTAGCGCCAAGCAAGCGAGCCGCTGTGGCCGCGACAGCGGAACTATCCAGACCCCCACTCAGTTGTGCGCCGACGTTACCACGGGTGCGCAGGCGTACGCGCACCGCGCGATCAAACTTTTCCCGGAAACAATCCAGATACTCTTGCGGCGAGCCGAGACGCAGTTCGGGCAACTGGCCGGTTTGCCAATAGCGCCAGAGCTTCTTCTTTTCGCGGTGGATGCTGAGCGCGCAACCAGGAGCCAGGCTTTGCATATTGCGAAAGATGGTGCGCTCAATGGCGACGTTGGCGAGCACGAGATAGCGGGCGACATACTCTTCGTCTACCTCGGCGCCGACAAAGCACAGGGGATGTAAACCCTTCGGCATGGAAGCGAAGGCGAAGCAGTTCGCCGTCGAGGCATAGACGAGTGGACGTTCCCCGGTGTGATCGCGCGCCAGGAACATATGCTGCTGCTGCTGGTCCCAGACAGCGAAGCTGAAGGCGCCGGAAAGATGCTCGACACATTTTTCTTGCCACCGTTGCCACGCGGCCAACAGGATGTCGCTGTCAGCCATGGCAGCGGATTGCTGACTCGAGATGCCCAGCTCCCGGCCAAGTTCTACCCGGTTATCGAGACGTATATCCGCCACCAGCGCGGTGATGCCGGCGGCTGTAAGGGGTTGTTGATCGAAATCATCTTCCGGCAGGAGGCGTAGAAGGCAACGTCCCAAGGCAACTGACGGGCTAGTGTACTGCGCGGTGTCATCCGGCCCATAAATGTTGAGCGCCTGAAGCATGGTACGGCAGGCCGTGGAAACCGGGACTTCGCCATCGAAAGACCAGATTCCGGCAATCGCACTCATGCCACGACATTACAGCATGGATGAATGGTGCGGCCACCGGCAGCGAAGTTGGTACACACGCCAGCCCTGAGAATTTATTTGGCTGTGAACGTTCGATATAAGAGGGCGATTAAGAAAAACAAATTTCCGCAATGTGGAAGCAATGCTTACGATTTAGGACGCGTGAAGTGACCACCGGTGGAGTCTGGAGCCAGACGATGGAAGCCGTTCTCCGCGCTCTTGAGGGGAATTACCTGCAGCGATGGAGTGACCCACGGCTTTTTTGCCTGTCCGCTAAGCCGGTCAGTTGCGCCGTGATCTTTTATGTTGTCGCTGTTCATCGAGAGCTCCCTGGAACCCGTTGATTTGGAAATAACACCCTGCCACTCGCCACAGCTAGAGCCTAACGCAGGAGGGGGGCATCGTCAATGCGTTCCTCTGCGTAGTGGTTACTAGAGTAGATACTAAACCTTGTGTTTCGGGTTTTCTACACTCTAAAGGTTAACTTGCTATAGTCGCGGCTGACACTTTTTGGGGATAGTGATGAAACAGGTTGCTGGGGTGTATCTGGTCGGCGGGATTACTCTTGTCTCTGAAATTGAGCTTCCGGAACTGCCCCTCATACAACAGAACAGCGCTACGCCGCATCCCGTATATGTCCGGGTGGGCGCGGTGGCGAACCAGTTGCCTGGCGCCATCGAGGTGGATCCTTACTCCTTCGCGACCGCTGCGCAATATCTCTTGCGTATTGCAGGAATCGCACGCTACCTGGTTACCGGGGGACGGGAGATTGTCGTAGATCCCGACGCAAATGCTCTACCCCTCGATGTGCGAGCTTACCTGCTGGGCGCCATCTTCGTCGTCCTATGCCAGCAGCGCGGATTGCTTCCACTGCATGCGAGCGCGATCGCCGGCAAATCGGGAGTGATGGCTTTTCTGGCCAACTCCGGCCAGGGCAAATCGACGCTCGCTGCACATCTTGCCCAGCGAGGGTTTCGCGTGCTGGCCGACGATGTCTGCCTCATCGACGCCGCCCAGCCGGCCGCCATGGTGATCCCCACCGCCCCATGGCTGAAGCTCTGGCGCAACTCTCTTGAGAATCTGGGGCGGGGAGCGAAGGGACTGGATCGCGTATTCAGTGACGATGACAAGTACCGTCTGCCACTTGCTCCGGTGTTTGAACCGGAGCCAATTCTCAAGTTGGTCTTTCTCGAGGAGAATGAAGTTTCCCCTACCACAACCGAGATAGAAGAAGTACCTCGTGTGGAAGCGGTTCCATTGCTGATGAATCTTACTCATCACTCCTATCTACTGGAGGCGACCGGCCAGCGTGAAGAAAACTTCCTTCGCTGCGGTCGTGTCTTATCCCAGGCCAGGGCCTACCGCCTGATCCGTCCCTGGGGTCTGATGTATCTGGAGTCGACCGTGGATGCGCTGGAGAATCTCTTGCTCGACGTGTGATGAGACGATGAGCCCGCCTACGCCTTGCTCATGGGAAAGTGTTCAGGACGGTGAATTCGGACTCGACCTCGCCGCCAACAACAGTGCGGTCTCCAACTTTAACCCAGGTGTGAGCCGTGAGCTGGCCCGCATCGCGCGCAACTCCATAGAAAAGCTTGCTCACAATGTGCCGGCGGCGAAGCATGAAGTAAACCGCGAGGGAGCGCGGAAAACAGACGAAGGTAAGAGGGGCGTGGCGCACAACAGCGTCGACCGACCATTGCACGCGCCGAATGGTTTCGATGGCAGTCGCTTGAGAAACGGACGCTCGCCTTTGATCTGGCCTGCCCATCCACGCAGTGAGCCGTTGCGTGGGCAGAAAATTGAGCGCTGCGCGGAAGAAGGTGAGCATGCAAGCCGCTTCTGCTGCCAGCGCAATATCGGCCGGCGCCAACTGCATCATGCGGCGGAAAGGCAGTCGCTTCGACATGCCGCGGCGGACAGTGGGTGGGTGGCGTAAAGCGTTCTGCAGCCTTCGTAACCGATTGTTGAGATGGAAGGTCAACCATTCCACCGGACTGATCACCGCATAAAGAGGGAAGAGCGCGTCGGGCAAATTAAGCCAACGCCAAACGCGAGGGCGGAACAGCGATCGCTGTATGAGATCCAGCCGATAACGGAACGACGTGTGAAGGCGGAACTCATTTAGAAACCACTGTGTGGAGCGTATTTGCTCGCGTATTGGACGATATTGATTAGAGGTCATGAGCCGTTCGCTGAAGCGCAGTATCTGTCCGACTCTCCTATCGTCACGGTTGAGACTTTCCGGCGAAATTAGGTCTGGGATCATAAGTTCCTGGCCAAACATTTGCTGGCAGAGCAGGATCGCAGCGCCAAACTGCGGCAACGCCTGCTGCTCGGCCGCTAAGGTTGCAGTCGATGCCAGTTGTTCCGGCGTCATGGTGTGCACGAGAGCTCCGATATCGGCCAGCCACTTGAGACGTAGCCAGCCATCGAGCGCTCCATGCACGCAGAGATAAAGCAATAACCGGGATGTGGGCAAAGTCGCGATGCGCTCGGTACCTAGGTCTACCCATTGCTCGCCGACCTCGCTGAGGCGAGCATTGGCGGGTAAAAACGGATTTCGGAAAAGACGCCAGTGAAGATCGATGACAACGTCGGAGCCGGGATACGCATACGAAAAATCTTTCTGATGAGCGACGTAGGATCGCAGCCGGCGCGCGGTCAGCCGCGCTTGCGGTTCGATGCGCACATAACCCTCAGCCCGCAGAATTTCACCCGCAGTGAATACGTCTTTTTCAGCGACCAGCAAATCGATGTCACCGGCGTCGCGCAACGTGGGGTCCTGGAAGGCGGTGACGGCGAGAGGAAGGCCTTTGAAAATCCGGAGATCGATCTGTCGCTCACGAAAGCGGCGACTGATCAGCAATAGCTGCGAGGTACGGCGGAGGCACGTTTGGTCGTTTGCTGCCCCAGCGGCGCGCAGCGCAGCAGCTGGCTCGTCGGGCATGTAACCGGCCGCGAAGGTTTCAAGATTGCGGAGAAATAGGGGGACCACCTTGTGATGGTGGACGATTTCAAGCAGGTTCTGCCAATGGATAGGCTGGCGCACAAGCGACCGGATACGGTCGCCGTCGACGGTTGCCGCCGGCCAGCGCAGGCATGCCAGCACAAGGTCGAATTCAGTTGAGTAGACTCGCTTGTCCGGCTTCATCGCCCGTTTCAACAGAATTATGTCCTTTGCTCCCGGGACCGCCAAGTCCCGTGCCGGATTCTCTCTTAAAGAGGATCCGTTCCCGTGTTCTGTGAAGTCTAGCTTAACGGTCGGGCCACAGTCGATCCCTGGTTATGGGTCAAGGGGAACAAAGCGCTTGACCTTAGTGGTCAAAACCGTCCTGTTATTCTGCCCGTATGTTCGATCCGGCGGCCGGTAACAACTCAGCACTTCTTATCACCGAGCAGGTGCTGGTTTTTGCCGTGTTTGTCGGGTCGGTAGCCGCGTTGCCGGCGTTCATTGAATTTATTACGGAGATGCGCAAACGCAAGGAGCGCATCGATCTGAGTCTGGAAGACGAGGTAGCCAGCTCGTTGCGGCCGAGAATCGCGGGCATGGATGACTTGCTCGCCAGCATTGCAGACCTGATCGATCGCGCCCGAAATCCAGCCGCCTATCAGGACCTGAAAATTGGCAATGAGGTGTTGATCATCGGTCCCAACCAAACGGGAAAGAAAAGCCTGGCGCAAAAGATCGCACAACTAGCCGGTATGGACCGGGTAGTCACAGTTTTCAATCCCCGCGATAGTGACGCCTTGGCCAAGGCGAAGAGCCTGGTGCGCGGCTACAAATGGCAAAAGGTAATGCTTCTGCTACCCCGGATTGACCTTGCCTACCAGCAGGGTAACCCGGAGGTTCTTACCGAGCTGGACGCGCTCATTGAAACCACATCCGAGCGCCAGAATGTTCTGGTTGCTGCCACTACGGTCGCCTTTGAAGCCAACAGCGATCTGGACAACATTTTCGGTATCAAGCTGGTGCTTCCCGGGGCCAAGGTGGGCAAGGCGCATCGCGAGGAGATACCCGAAGACGCCCAGCAAATGCTGGCCGAAGTGGCAACGTTTTACCTGGGCGAAGCGAAGCGCCGGGGCTTCGTTCTGCAGCGGCTCGATGAGCGGTCCTTTTGCGACCGCATCCTGGAAAGCGTGATCAACCCGGCAGAAGTGGAAGACATTGTGGCCCTCTGTGAGACCACAGCTCTTTACCGCAAGCGCAGCAAGCAGACCACAGACCTGGTCTTTACCCCGGAGATCCTGGAACTGGCAATGGCTCGTGTCGTGGTGGGTTGACACTCCACTCGCTAACCCAGAGGAGGAGGGGCATTCGTCTAATTTCGCCGGGTTTTACTAAGCGGCTTGGCGATACCGGCTAAGAACTCCTGCCGCGGCGGCGGATAGTGAACAATCACTGTCTGAATTTCAAAAGGCGTCACCGGTACGGTGACCTGTTGTCCACCCAAGACGGGTAGGGGCGGGCCTTCCGGCTTCTCCATCAGGTTGGCCAAGGTCGCGGAGAGAACGCCTGGGGGCAACGTCAGGGTAACGTTCCCTCCTTTGCCTTCCCACTCATAGAAACGCACCAGTAAGCCATCCCCGTCCTCGGTCTTCTTCATCGCGGTCACGACCACGTTGTCCTGATCGACATCTAGGAAATGGAAGCTGCCGGGAAGCTTTCCCGCGTGGGGCAAGACCTGCAGGGCCGTGAGGCGATAGTTGAAGTCGTAGCCTTGGCGGACGGTGAGCGCCTGTTTCCAGGTTCCGACATGGGGATATAGCGCATAGGAAAAATGGTGGTGGCCCTGATCGGCTTCGGGATCAGGCCAGGTGGGCGAGCGCAACAGGGAGAGACGAAGCACATTCGCCTTAGCGTCGTATCCGTACTTCGACTCGTTGATGAGACTGAAACCGTTGTTCTGGTCGCCCAGGTCCGCCCAACGCAACGCCGGCACCTCGAACTTGGCGTCTTCGACACTGTTATTACGCGTAGTCGGCCGCTCGATGGAGCCATAGGGAATCTCAAAGGTGGCGTGTGCGCTGCTTGCGGCGAGAGGGAAGCCGGCCTTGAGCAGCTTGTGGCGTTCATGCCAGTCGATATCCATAACCACATCGACCCGTGGCAGCCCGTTATAGACCGTGATGTCCTCTATGAAGGTGGAAGCCTGCCAGTGCCGGGTGACGCGTATCACCGCCCGCAGCGCATTGTGCTCGGCCAGCTGAACCGAGTCGATCATGTCGAGATTGGTGAAGACCTTGTCGAAATCGGCATCGATGTTCCACGCGTCGTAGTCCTTAGGAGTGTCCACGAACGCTTGCAGCTGATTGCCACAACCGCCGGCCGCGATCGCGTCAAAGTTGTTCTTCTTATTGATCAGGCTGGTGATGCAACCGGTCTTCGCGTCCACGGTTACGCGCAAGAACTGATTCTCCAGCGTATGTCCGTCTGAGCTGACCTGAACGCCGGAGACAACCTGGGTCCGCGCCGTTGTGGGCCTGGCGTAAATCAGCATGTAGCCCAGGCGCTCAACATCCGGCACCAGGGCCCGGACGGTGAACGTGTGGGTCGCAGCGTTTGTGAGCGAGCTTTCAGACGCAAGAACCTGCCCTATCTCATCGACAATCTCAATCGCAGGAGCCGCCGCGGGCATCTGCACCGTGAAGTCAACCAGGCCGCTGCGAACCCAGGCTAGCGGGTTGAACACCAGTATGGGGACTCCCTTGCTGCCGCTCTGCGTATCGACGTAGCTGGCGATGGTGCCGAGCGCCCGGCTAGTGGCAGCGTCCGCGGTAAAACGGACCATGTCGTAGTCCTTTTGTGCATCCTTATAAATCACGCCGATGCCCGACCCCGCAGCCAGATCATGGAACTGGTTAAAGAGGACTTTTTTCCAGGCCTCGTTGAGTTGGGAGGCGGGGTAAGGGGTTCCGCTAAGCCAGGCGAGCGAAGACCATTTCTCCGCGTTCAGCATTTCTTCTTCGCTCTCACGCATGTTCCGCTTGTGGTTCGCCTGGCTGGTGAATACCCCGCGGTGATACTCAAGATAGAGCTCATCGTTCCAGACGGGGAGACTCCACAGGCCCGGAGGCGGTTGCGGCAGCTTGGTATCACCGGCAGCCAGGGTGCGGTAATTCCAGACCGGTGGGTGCGCGGTGTCCAGATGTTTTTCGACCTCAGAAAAGAAACTGCCGGCAAAGCCGTAGTCAAGCCGCGCATAGGCCTTGTCGGGGGAAAGCCAGCGGTCACCCGCGTCCAGCATGGCGCGCGTCGGACCGCCCCCATGGTCGCCTATGCCATAAAGGTGCATCAACTCCGTAGTCCCCGGATTGCGCTGCCGGGCATGGGCAAACGCCTCCGCCATGTTGACCGGTTCAATCTCATTCACATAGTCGTGAGGAAAGTACGTGAGCACCCGGCTGCCATCCGGGGACTGCCACCAGAACAGCTTGAGGGGCAGCTGGTTGGTGTCGTTCCATGCCATCTTCTGGGTGACGAAGTAGTCCACCCCCGAGCGCTTGTAGATTTGCGGCAGCTGCCAGTTGTAGCCAAACGAATCCGGGTTCCACCCGATGCGCACATCGACGCCGAAGCGAGATTGGAAGTAGCGCTTGCCGATCAGCAACTGCCGCACCAGGGACTCGCCATCAGGCATGTTGAGGTCCGGCTCAACCCACATGCCACCCACCATTTCCCATCGTTTTTCGTTGACTCTCTGCTTGATCTGGTTGAATTCAGCCGGGTATTTTTGCTCGATCCACTCGTCGTAGGCGGCCGCAGATTGGGTGTAAGTATATTTTGGATACTCATTCATCAACTGCAGGGCGGTAGTGAATGTTTGGCGCACGACTTCGACTGTTTCCGTCCAGGGCCAAAGCCATGCAGCGTCGATATGGGCGTTACCGGTAAGGTGGATGTCCGCTTTCTGCAACAGCGGCCGTAGCGTCATCAGACCCTGCTGAGCTTGGCGTAGTGAATCGTCAAAGGCAGCCTGGTTGCCGGAACTTAGGGCCGTCAAGCTCACATTTTGGATGAAAGATTGCAGCTTCTGAGAAGTGTCGCTCCCGCCTTCTCCCAAGGCGGGCAGCAGCAGGGAAGCGGAAACAGCTTCCTGGCGAAAATCCTCCGGATTGGGTCGGTTGGCCGCAAACTGGACGGTGAGTTCGGAACCGCGAAACCCCTTTTGATCTTCGCTATGCAGCAGCTTTACCGCCACCAGCTCTTTGTCTCCCGGGTGGGCATCTGGGAACAGGACGATCGGCTCCAGGTCTGTCCCCATAGCCACCCGGCGTCCGTTGAAGTAGACGATTTGCGTGACTGGCCCATTCGCGTCGATCCGCAGGCGGAAGGAGATTTGGGTTCCGGTAAGGTCGTAGCCATTGAGCGTTTTGGGGACTTCAATGCTCGCACGAAGCCATAGAGCCTCCCCGGGCAAAGAACTGCCGGCGGGTTGCCAGTTGGTATCGTCCAGCGAGGGCGATTCTCCGTGAGCCATGTCGCCGGCGTGATAACGCCAGTCTGGTTTGGGCAGAGCCGATAGGGTCGCCAGCTTGTCGAGGACGCTCTGCGATTGCGGCGTAAGCAATGAGGGCAGAGGCTTTTCCTGCAGGTTCTGCGCACTCGCCGCGCCGCTGACGAAGAGTAGCCCGGCCAGGCAGAGAACACCGGGAAGTTTCGAAGACGTCATGTCGCGAATCCTCGCAGGCAGAAAGTACAAAGGCCTTAGCTTAGCAGGGTTCCGCCCCCAACTGCCCCTGTGTTACCTTGAGGCCTGTTGATCCGCCCCGGTTCGAGACGGACCACAGAAACCAGCGGAGTGCATTCTTCATGGTTCAAGCGGCCGTAACCAAGACCTCAGTCAGCAGCGATTCCAACCCAAGCAATTACCGCGCCATGGCGATGGTGACTACCCTATTTTTTGTATGGGGGTTTCTCACCGCGCTGAATGACATTTTGGTTCCCCATCTTAAGTCGATCTTCGATCTGAATTACACCCGGGTGATGCTGATCAATTCGGCATTCTTCGGAGCTTACTTTGTCTTTGCCATACCCTCCGCTATGGTGATCGAGAAAATCGGATACAAGAGGACGATGGTGGTCGGATTGCTTGTGATGGCCCTTGGTGCATTGCTCTTTGTGCCCGCCGCCAACGCGCCGTCGTTTGAGCTGTTTTTGGCTGCGCTGATCGTACTGGCAACGGGCGTGACCGCTTTGCAGGTGGCTGCCAACCCTTACGTGACCGTGCTGGGGCCCGCCCGCACTGCTTCCAGCCGTTTGAATCTGACCCAGGCCTTCAATTCCCTGGGAACCACAATCGCTCCCTACGTGGGTGGGCTGCTCATTCTTGCCGCGGCGCCATTGTCATCGTCCCAGCTGAAGCAACTATCAGCCCCGGCGATGCTGGCTTACCGCCAGCATGAAGCCTCTTCCGTCAAGATTCCCTATATCGGCATCGCACTTGCGTTGACCGCCCTGGCGCTCGCAATTGCCATGTTCAACTTGCCCAAGATCGAGGCGACCCGGGAATTTCGGCCCATGGGAGAGATCGACACCGCGGCCAGAGACTTGTGGAAGCAGCGGCAGCTGGTGCTGGGTACGTTGGGAATTTTTCTGTACGTCGGCGCTGAAGTTTCGATTGGGAGCTTCCTGATCAACTACTTTACCCAGCCCGAGATCGGCCACATGACTGTCAAAGCGGCCGCCGGTTTGGTCTCACTCTATTGGCTCGGGGCTATGATCGGTCGGTTCATCGGCGCGGCAGGTCTGCAGAAGTTACCCACGCGAACGGTGCTTGGTACGGTTGCGGTAGTGGCCTGCGTGCTGGTGGTGATCTCCATGCTGAGTACCGGCTGGCTCGCCATGGGCACCATCATTTCTGTAGGTCTCTTCAACTCTGTGATGTTCCCCAGCATCTTTGCTTTGGGTGTGGAAGACCTGGGGCCGCTGACGGCAAAGGGTTCTGGCTTGCTGGTGCAGGCGATCGTCGGTGGAGCGATTATCCCGGTAGCGGAGGGCGCCCTCGCCGACCGCATCGGCATTCACCACGCGTTTATCCTCCCCGCACTCTGCTACGTTTACATCGCCTTTTATGGATACAAGGGCTCTGTCCATAAGACTGCGTCGCCGGTTGCAAGCTAAGTCCGTCACCTCCTGCGGCCGGTCACATCATGCAAAGCTCTGTTGTCTGCTCCATCACAGCAACCCAGCTTCGAGGTAGGGCAACATGGCCGCTCCCAGCAGCCCGGCATCGGGCCCGGTAGCTGCAGGAACTACATAGGTCTTGCCGGCAGTGAAGGATTGACCGGCCTCTGGCTGAGTGAGCGCATAGATGTAACTGAGTCGCCGCACCTCCTCGAACATCCGCGGGGCAAACAGATCCCATCCACTAACCACACCGCCGCCAATCACGTAGAGCGGCAAATTGAAAACATTCACCAGCGTCGCCAAGGCCATGCCCAGGTACTTGCCCGCATCAGCAAAGATCCGCCGCGCAACTTCGTCTCCATCCCGGGCCAGGCCTGCCAAATCGCGCGCGCTGAATTCTCCCTGGTGTTCGATCCGGTGGGCGATCAGCTTGGCGATTCGGGGAGCCCCGCCGCGGGCAGCAGCCACGGTTGCCGCCCGGCCGATGGCCGTCGCGGAGGCGTATTGTTCCAGGCAGCCGCGGCCGCCGCAGCCGCATGGGAAGCCGTCCTCGACTACAGGAATATGGCCGCCCTCCCCGCCCATGCCGTTCATCCCATGCCAGATTTTTCGGTCCAGAATGATGCCCGCGCCCACGCCTGTCCCCAGGGTCAGCATGCACATGGAATCGCCAGGCATCTCCTTACCAACGCCGCTCTTCCATTCGGCCAGGGCCGCCGCGTTGGCATCGCACTCCACAATGACAGGGGCGTGCAGCTTCGACTCCATCTCATCTTTGAGCATGAAGGCGTCGAAGCCAGGCAGATTTGGTGGCCGGTGAAATCTGCCGGAAGGCAGCTCGAGCGGGCCGGGAGCACCGACTCCCACGCCAAACAATTCATGACTTGGTCCGCATTGTTCGTGGATGCGGCGGATTGCGTCGCACATGTCTTGCACCACAGCCACCGGACCGTCAGCCACGCGGGTGGGCACATTGATGAAAGCCAGACGCTTCCATTCCTGGTCGAAGGCGGCGATCCGCAGATTGGTGCCCCCGAGATCGATGCCGATCGCGAGCCGGCCTTTCTTGTCACTCGGCACTGGTGGTGCATTCTCTTGGCTGATCAAACCCTGCCGCCTCTACTGTGGAATTCTGACTCCCTAACGTTAACAAGCCGGAGGAACGCAGGCTACTCCATCAGCAAGATGTCGCGTGTTACCATCAATTTCAGTTGGGCGGCTAGCTCAGTTGGTTAGAGCGCCTGCCTTACAAGCAGGATGTCGGGGGTTCGAGTCCCTCGCTGCCCACCAACGATTCCAATGACTTAAAACGTAATCAAGCCAAGATTAGGGTTTATTGTGTGACCTTTTGTGCCCCTTTTCTGGCTGTCTTGGTCAGAAAGGAAACCGCTTCGCGCTTGATCTAGCGTAGTGCGTCACTGATTTAAACGATTATGTTTCAGCCGGTACGAGCGAGAGAGTTCGGCTAAGCCCGCTGGGATTGCCGGCGCTAAAGCGCATGAATCGGAGCGGAAGACTTTCCGGAGCGCTGAAGCGCTCCTTCCCCCGCATAAATGCGGGGGCTCCCACCCCTGGACCTTCTCGCAATAATCGACAATATCACCGACGCACTACATCTAGCGAACGCTTAAAACGAATCCTAGCGCGAAATCTTACGCGATCTGATGCGGCCGAGGACGGCACGCTGATTCGCGGCCAGTTCAGGATCGCGGCCAGTTCAAGGTTGTGGTATGCGCAGAAAGCCCTGCGCGATCTGGGCATTCCAATCGTAAAAGTAAAACCCGGCGATCACGCCGGTATCGTTGATGCCTGTGGCCGTAGTTTGCCCACCCCTCGGTGGGTCGAATGAAGTAATGGTCCCATACGGGTTGCGCAGGAAACCGTGTTTGGCACCTTTTGCGTCAACGTAGGAGCCCGTGATAGTCCCGGCCTGGTTGATGCTGAGCTGGTGCGGAGCTGATAACTGTTGACCCGAGAACACATTATCCGGCACCAACGCCACAATCCTCCCGGGCGGGTTGAACAGAGTGAAAACTCCTTGCGGTGAGCGCACAAAGCCGCCTGCAGTCAGCGTTGTTCCGGTGCCGCAGAGAAAGCATTCGAATGACACGCTATACCACCCCGCGATGGCCCCATTCGCATTGACGCTTTCCGCAGTTGTTATCTCATTTTCAACCCCCTCGCCTTCCCCTGTCTCCACGGGAACATCAAACACGGTTCTGAATCCGTCTGGGTGCAATATAAAGCTGGAGCCCCACACGCCATCCGGCGAGAAATAACCGGCCACTGTTCCATTTGCGTTGATTCCTGTAACAGTGGACCCGTACGCGGCCCCTATTGCGAAGTCAAATGTCTTGAAAACTCCGGCTGCTGACCGCGTAAAACCGAAGGAAGCGTCCAGCGGATACGGGTAGTTCCCGGCAATCTCCCCGAATTCGTTGATGCTGACCGGCTGAGCCTGCGGTCCGTTGTATTTTTGGAACCCGGGGGGATCGAACGTAGTAATGTGGCCGTCGGCGTACCTTATAAAGCCCCGCGGAACCCCAGCGACAAACTCGTAAAAGCCGGTAATGGCGCCGGCCGCGTTAATGCTCTCCGGCTCGGTCCACAATCCACCCAAAACGTCGAAGGTGGTTATCGTTCCGTCCGCTTCGCGCAAAAAGCCGCGCGTAACCGTCGCTGAGACGTAATAGTAGCCAGTGACAGCCATGGAATCGTTGATGCTCATGGGGTACGTGCCCAGTGCTCCAGACACCTCGAAGGAAAGGTAGGACACCTCGCTACTTACGGCAGGCTCCTGTGCAGCGCAAAATAACGGGCTGAAGATGAACCATGTGACAACCAGACAATGGCGAATCCTCCAAGAGCACATGATTGAAATTTCCCCGCTTTCGTTTGGCGTAAAGCACGTCGTGCAAAATGGAGAGTTCCGCCATATGGAAGTCCATTTGTTCTATCTCATCGCCAAATTGGGAAATGGACTTTAGTGGATTTGTCTTGTGCTGGTATTGCTCATCTTCCCTGGATAGGAAAGCTGCACAGCGGGCCGATCTCGCCGCCGCGCGACGGCCAAAAATTCGCGTCTGGATACACCTTCCTGCAATTAGGGGTTATACCGGACCTCCGGGAAGAAAGTACCTTTAAACAGCGAGCGAACCCAGCAGATCTGCAGAAATATTTTTAGAAGGGGTCTCATCGACGCCACCTTGGCGGCCCCTAAGACGTGGCTCATACCAAGATAAATCTTGATTTGCCCATGTCGCGGAAAACAAAATTGTTATGTCAACTCGTCATCTTTGGATAGCAGAGCCTTCCACAATCCAGGCCGCGATGAACATAATCAGCCCGAGAAGCCAGCAGAACACGCCAAGGATCCAGGTGAATTCGATCGGGTGCGGGCGCGACATCGCGTGTGTGCGCAGCCAAATTCTAAAGATCCAGGTCCCAGCGGACAGGACCAAGCCAAAGAGATTGATGGATACAGCTGCGTATCGGAGTCTTCTAAAACTGTTTCGTGCCATAAACCGCAAGGTGAGTTCTCCGCTCGCCATACATCGGAAGCATATACCTTAAAGGCTTAAGAGTTCCATGCATAGCAATCGCGCATCGACTCTTGTACAATCGTCAAATTTTCGAAATCGCCCGACTGGAGCGAGCACGATCCTCAAGGAAATGAGGGGCACTGGCTTCGGACCTGCGGTCTTGAGCCGAGGCTTGGTACCAGGATTCTCGGCCTGATCTCAAGCCCGCTTCAGCTTCGCGTTTTGATCCGCGGCTTCCGAAGGAGAACGGCGTCATCGGCTGGAGAGGGATGCATCGGATTGGGAGGACGACCGCCTCTGAAATAACGCCCGAACCACAGCAATATCAGTAGTAGGACCACAAACTTGAAAAGCAAGACTATCAAATGGTTTTGGTCCATGCTTCACGCTACCATGACTTTTAAAGCGAAGGATCACTTTAATGTAACACCCGGTCAGGTTGAACGGCGTGGCGGACCGCGGGTAGAGCTGGCGCCTGCGGTTCACGTTACCGCCAACCAACGCCGGGGGGATCGTTACCCCGAGGCCCGGAGGGCCGACCGTCAGCCCAGCCCGGCAGGGCTGGGACAGCGGTTTGCTCGTGATTCCGAGCGCCATAGGCGCGGCACTATACGTGGGACGGGAGCGTACCCAGATTTCCTACCTCGCGGCACTCACGAGGGCCTCCAGGCATAGACGCGGTGCCATTCGGTGCGGGTTTCGTAGTCGCCTTTGGTCGTTCTTCCAGCTTTCCCGGTTTGCGATGTTGAGGAAAACGTACTCGCGGTTGTTCTGAGCGGTTTTGGCTTCTGCGTTCTGTTCGCTTGGTGTTGGTCCCGGTGGCAACTTCGCTTATTACGATCCTGGCAAAGTAAGCAAGGTCTTTCGCTACCAATGAGCAAACGGACTTGGGTCGGGAGAGAATGTCTGCTGCTTACCTCGTCGGATTGGCGTTGAACGCCAGTTGCCTCTGCGTCGCAGCCTGCTTATGACGAAGCATCTTCTCTTCCCGGCTGGGAGGGGATACCACGCCCATACCGCCGTCTCCCTCCCATACTTCACGCAGGAAGTACTGGTCTCCGTACTGGTGGAATATCAAGCGTCCGGTGCTCTGGATCTTGTAGTCTTCAGACGGGGACCCCAGGAGTAGTACCGAAGCCGGCTTCCTTGAACCCCGCTCGTCCAATTGAACTATTTTATGGCTAAACCGCACGTGCATCGCATACGAACCGGCCGGCATCTGTATGGACCCCACTTGAAAAGCGAAGGGAATACGGAGGTCGACCCGAGGGCCGTTCTGCGCTTTGGCGGTTCCTGTGGATGCGAACAGACCTACGGCAACGGCGCTCGACAGGATCGCCCAGCCGAGAAGAGAATTACATCGATTGCTTTTCATGATCGCTATCTCCATTTCTTGAATGTGTTTGCCTTCGACTGCCTGTGCTGATCGGCATACTTGCGGCAACGGAGGCTGTTGTCCATATCGGAGAGTGTGTCGCGGCGTTATGCTTTGTGTCGCTCTAAAGACAAGCGGGGGTTGCACTTGCGCCAGACTCTACCGATGTGGTGTAGAATCACTCTGCTTCCATGGGGTGTGCCATGGTTTCCGAGTCAGCTGGAGTGGAGCAACCGATCCGGTTCGGCGAGGGCTACGAGGTTGACCTGCGTCCTCGAAGGCTCCGCCGTGGCAGTCATGTGCTGAAGCTTGAGCGTATCCCGTTCGAGATCCTTCTCCTGCTGCTTGAACACCGGGACGAGATTGTTACCCGGGATCAAATCGTTTCCAGGGTTTGGGGCCAGGGTGTCTTCCTGGATACCGACAACAGTATCCGGGGCGCGATCCGCAAGCTTCGCCAGGTCCTGAAGGATGACGCCGAGACCCCACGGTTCATACAGACCGTGACC
>DASRRN010000318.1:0-5112 GCA_035695685.1 Acidobacteriaceae bacterium
TGCCAGTGATACTCACCTTCCAGCACGCCAAGGCGGACGACGGAGTCGTTTACCTGGCAGAGCGTCTGGTTGTACCACTTAAATTCGCAAGCGTCGGCAAGAGCCTTGGCGTTGATGAGTTCCAGTGGTTTGTACAAAACATTCAGGCGAGTCTCGTAAGGATACTGCTTGGTTTCACTCATAGGCGCCTCACTTGCCGGTAGTCCCTGCGGGTAGCAAACCGTACACATCTACTTCTTGCTTTACGCCCACATACGCATGGCCGTTTACGACCGTCGGAATGTTGAAACGGAGGGCAGAGCCTGCGCGGTCACGCCCTGCGTTTTGTTCGCTGTCGTAGAGCTCGTGAGCTACATCACTGAATGGGCTGGTCACTTCTCGAGAACCTGGCGGGGCTTGAGCACCTGGCCGGTCGACGTGTCCAGGATGTATGGTCTTGGGTCCGGATGGGAATAATCAAACATCGCGTTGAGGGAACCGGCGATGGCATCGAAGGATCCTCCGCCGACGCGCTCTCCGCTGAGCCAATTGTCTTCGATGAAGCGGAGGACGGAAGTCTGATCGGTCAGACTGTGATCGACGTAGTTGCGACGGGCGAATGGGGAGATCACCAGCAGCGGCAAACGCGGACCATAACCGCATCGGCCCTGGGCATGGTCCACGGCGGGGCCGGGAAGCGCACTTGCTCCATCCCCGCATTGCCCAGTCCCGGTCAAGCCATCCGCCTTGCTGGTGGACTGGTTCGCGATGGGCCCCATCTGGTGGTCATACCAACCATCGGAATCGTCATAGGCCACGATGACGGCGGTGTTTTTCCACTCCGGCCTACGCTGAAGGAAATTGATGACAGTCACCAACCAAGTCTGCTCATCGAGCGGATTGGAATATCCGGCGTGTGCGTCCTGATAAGCCGGAGCCTTGAGGAAACTCACCGCGGGAAAATTGCCCGCCTTCACGGCGTCGAAGAAATCGTCGGCGTCGTATTGGTGATTGGCGGCGTCTCCTTCTTTGCCGATCGTCTGCACGGACGTGGGCCGGGCGTGAAGCAGGTTTGCGGTCGGGGTGTAGTACTGGAATGGCTCGTGGTGCGGGATGTAGTCCGCGGGAGATATCTGCGTAACTTTCGAGTAGGTACTGCGCAGGCAGCCCGTGGTTCCATTGGGATTGGTTTTGGTTAAATCGAAGCCCGCTTCAAACCAGCCCCAGCTCACGCCATGCTTGCTTAGCATCTGGCCGATGTTATTCCCCGTGTAGCGCAATTGACCCCATGAGGTGTTGGAGCATTTGTCGCCGATGGGATCGCCATCGTCCACCTCTGTAAAGGTACCGTTGCCGCCATCGACCAGGAATCCTGCAGCGTTGATCTGGTCGGTGACCCCGTTGGTTTGACCGGAGATCAGCTCGATCGCTCCCTGGGTCGATTGGCCAAAGGTCGAGGCGAAGGAGTTGTCGTTCAAAGCATAGCGCTGGGCGTAGTTCCACAGTGCGGTCACGGTATTTCCGTCGAAGTAGCTCATCACCAATGCCTTGGTCTGATGTACATATTCCGGCGGGGCGCCCACCATGCTCGAGGGTGGGAATTTCTGGGTCGCCAGAGCAGGGAGCCCGGTATATTGCGGAAACGAATCCATCAGGCCGGCGTGGAAGGCATGCTGCTCGTCGGTGTAGTCGTGGCTCTGGTCCGCGGTTGCGGCTTGCGCCGGGCCAAGCCGGAAGGGGTTCACGGCATAGTCCTTATTTACTTTCACGTTCAGGAAATTCGGGTTGCGCTCGAGCAACATGGACGTCAGGCCATTCACCCCGGGTGTTCCAGGGCGGGCTTTGAACGCGGGTTCGTGGGGTGGGTTGAGCGCGTTGGGATAAGTGCCGAAGTAGTGGTCGAAGGAGATGTTCTCGTCGAAGATCACCACCAGGTGCTTGACCAGCGTTGCGGTGGGTTTGGTTGCGCCGGAGGCGGGTTGGGCGATTGCGTGGCCCAACAAAAGACCCGGAAGGAAAAATGCAGGCAGGCAAGCTGCCCCAGGCTTTCTCATGCACGCTCCTTTTTTTCTGGTGTCCACATTAGCATGCGCGTGGGGCGAAGAAGGAGGATCAAGATTTGTGGTATCCCACATCTCGCGAAAAACGAGCGAGATATGGGGCACGGATTTGTTGCCGAATACGGGCTTCGGAGTTAGCGCAATGAATGAGGCCCTAAGGCCCTGAGGTACGTCTTTTCTGTAAGGTAGGGGCTTCAGCCTGTACATAAACCATGCAACACGATTCGGCCTTTAGATGGTTCACACACCCTCTTTGGATGCGGTGCGGCCCACAGTACGACGAGTGGTGAGAGGAGGCAGGTGCGCATGACGATTATTTGCTGCAGGCAAAGTTAGCAGCATCGTTCGTATCCCCGGCGCCTTTATACTTCGCGATCGCCGGATAGGGGCATAGCGGCCGGGTCATGGTCGCCTTTTTGTTGGAATCATATTTCGTCGCGATCACCTTGGTCGGCGGATCTCCTTTCTCTCTCCAATCGACGAGTGCATCGAAGATTCCGTATTTAGGTCCGCCGGTGGTGGCAATTCCGAGTTGCCCAAATGCCGAGGGGCCGGGTCCGCCGACACAATGCTCCATGCCGGGTACCAAGTACAGCCGTACAAACGACTCGGCCTGCGTGGCGCCCATCGCTTTCTGTACGTTCCCGTAGTAGGCAATGCTGTTCCAGGGTGAGATCGCAGGATCATTCCAACCGTGGTACAGAATCAATTTGCTGCCGCGCCCGTGAAAGCGGCTCAGATCGGGGTTGGTTGCATCGAGCTCTGGTGCAGTTTTCGTGCGTGCTGCGTTCCACGACGCAGCGACGTCCGCGGTCAAGATATTCCAATCTGGATTGCCCGTCACCATGTAGCGGAAGTAGCTTTTTACGTATTGCACACCGGACCCTGATCCGGGGCTGTTGCCTATGATCCAATCTTTCCAGCCTTCCTCATCGCCCATGACATAGCCAGGAGAAATAGACTTGCCCTGATCGTCTACGCCGCCTGCGTAGAGTCTTTTCAGTGATTGTATTTGAGGCTGGGTGAGACAGTCGGGGGAGTCTGCCCCTTTGCACAACAGCACTTCGGGGTTGAAGTGACATTTCGCCGGATCGTTTAGGAACCCATCCTTAACTCCATCTGAGGCATCGCAAGCGGCCAGGGCAGTGCGCTCGATTGCAGGCAGTTTGGCGCTCGGGATGTATTCCTGCGGGGTGGCAATCGTACCCTGGGCAACGCTTATTCCTGAGGAGAGCATGCGGGTCCAGGCATTCGCCGGCGCTCCGGCGAGGATTCCGTCGTAGTCTTCGGGAAAACGTTGCGCTTCCATCAGAGCCTCACGCCCTCCGTCTGAGCATGAATCGAAATAGGACTTCTGAACCGGGTTGCCGTAGTATGCCTTGATGATGTCCTTGGCGCGCTCCGCGGTCAGGTGAACGGCGCGCCAGCCAAAATCTTTGGTCTTCTCCGGGTGGTTCAAGGACCAGCTGCCGTCTTCGGCGCCCCCCTTGTGGCCCGCATCGGAGCCGGCGGTCGCGAACCCACGACGCAGATTCCCGGCAAGGCTCGGGTACCAGATGGAACCCGCAAACCCGCCATTGCCTGCACCGAGAAAGCGCTGGTTCCAATCCTTTTCCGGCAGCCAGACCTCGAAATGGATATCAGAATCCGCGCTAGGGTGGAGCACCCCGGTCACGCGGCAAAATACCGGCAATTCCCGCAATGGCTTCTCAATGCCGGGCCCGCTCACTTCGCCGGAAGTGACTCGCTCGGCGGTGGCAATGGTCGTGTCCGGAAGCTTGAGTTGCTGGATTGCGTCGCAGTCGGCGGCATAGAGCAAGGACGCGGAAAAACCAAGCAGCCCCAGGAGACAGGCGCAAATCATCTGTGTTCGCTTCATTCGAGTGATTGTAGCTTGGGTGATGGGGATATATTGGTCACCATGAAAGCAGTGACGAAACTTTTGTCCCTGGCCCTACTACTTACCGGCACTGGATTCTCACAGATGAGCCAGCCGCTGGTCGGTGAGGACACCACAAAGATTTCCGATCATGTCTGGGCGATTATGGGCTTTCCTAACATCGCTATTGTGGTCGGTAGCCGGGCAACACTGGTGGTCGACACCGGCTTGGGACCGAAGAATGGAGCCACCGTCGCGCGCGTGGCGGCTAAACTCGCGCCCGACAATAGCAGGCTGTACCTTACCACGACGCACTTTCATCCTGAACACGCTGCCGGTGAGCCTGGTTTTCCCGCCGGCACTATCCTGATCCGTGACGCTGTGCAGCAGCAGGAAATGGAGAAGCACGGGCAGGAAATGATCGATATGTTCAGCGCGCGTTCGGCACAGAATAAAGAGCTACTGGCAGGCGTGGTGTTACGTCCACCCGATGTGACTTTCACCCAGGAAGCGACCGTCGACCTGGGCGGGGTCACGGCGCGCTTGCTGTGGTTCGGCGGAGCCCACACCAAGGGTGACGAGTTAACCTTTGTCGAACCTGACCGGACGCTGATTTCAGGCGATGTGGTGCAGAACAAGACCATGCCGAATATCTTTGGCGACGGCGGCACACCCGCGACCTGGCTCGCGGTGCTGGATAAGGTGGAGGCGCTGAATGCCGCACATGTGCTGCCCGATCACAGCGCTCCAGGGGACGGTTCGCTGGTGGGGGCAGAACGAGATTTGATTTCAGGGATACGCACCCGTGCCCTGGCACTCAAGCAACAGGGAGTGTCTGCCGAGGAGGCGGGTAAGACGATCAGCGGTGAACTCAAGACGCAACATCCCGACTGGCCCAATACCAACGCGGCCGGGTTCGTTAAAAGCGTCTATGCCGAACCTTAGTCAAAAAGGTCTGCCTGGGCGGACGGTTCTTCGGATTCACGGAAGTTGCTCAACCCTACCCCGATAAGGCGAAAGCGTTGCTGCGGGCTCATGTTCACTCGCTCTCGCAAAGTCAGCGCGATGGTCGCCAGCTCTTCACAGGTAGCGGGGGGCGTGACCGGCGTATGGCTACGGGTAAGGATGTTGAAGTCGCTGGTCTTGAGTTTGAGCACAACGGTACGCGGGATCCGCGTTTCCTTGCGCGAAGCC
>DASRRN010000319.1:0-9091 GCA_035695685.1 Acidobacteriaceae bacterium
AGGAAGGGAATGCCCGATTCCCGGGCCAGCTCGCCAACCCGGCCGGCGGGCTGTACCAAGCCGCCATTGGTAGGCACGTGGGTGAGGGCGATCAATTTGACACGATGGTCGAGCAACTTCCGCAGAGCCTCCAGGTCCACCTCTCCCGCTGAGTCGCTCTCCACAACGCAAATTTCGGCCCCGGTTCGCTGCGCCACCTGCAGAAACGCAATGTAGTTGCTGGCGTATTCGTTGGCCGCGGTCACGATTCGATCGCCGGAGGCGAAGCGCAGGGAATAGAAAGCCATTTCCCAAGCCCGGGTGGAATTCTCGAACAGAGCTACTTCCTCTGGAGCGCAGTGCAACAGACGCGCCACACTGCCATATACCCCTTCAAGTTCAGCGGCGACACGGTCGGCGGCCTCATAGCCGCCAACCTGCTCCTCCAGCCGGAGGTGCTCGATCACGCGCGCGACCACGGGTCGCGGCTGCAGACTCGCGCCGGCATTATTGAAGAAGGCCGACTGCTCACAGCCCGCCGTCTCTTCCCGCACCCGGTCGATGTCCCAATGCTCCGCCATGGGTCTCCCCCTATGAAACCTTATACTGCTGAAGACATGGACTTTTTGCCAAGTGATGAGCAGTTGGACTACCTGCAGAAGGGGGCGGCTGAAATCATCCGCGTCTCTGACCTGCAAGAGCGCCTGGATCTTTCCCGGAAAACCGGCCAGCCTATGCGCGTGAAGGCGGGGTTTGACCCCACTGCGCCCGACTTACACCTGGGCCACACGGTATTGATGCGCAAGCTCAAGCACTTTCAGGACCTGGGCCACCAGGTCATCTTTCTCATCGGAGATTTCACTTCGCTAATCGGTGATCCTACCGGGCGCTCGGTGACTCGTAAGCCGCTCACCCGCGAAGAAGTTAACCAGAATGCAAAAACCTATACCGATCAGGTCTTCAAGATACTCGACCGGGAAAAAACTGAAGTTCGCTTCAACTCGGAATGGCTGTCTACCCTCGGCTTTGAAGGGATTATTCGCCTGGCCGCACACTTTACCGTCTCACAGATGCTCGAGCGCGAGGAATTCCATCGCCGGTTCAATGACGAGCAGCCGATCTCTCTGCACGAGATGCTCTATCCTTTGGCGCAGGGCTACGACTCCGTGGCCCTGCGCGCGGATGTGGAACTTGGAGGTACGGATCAGAAATTCAACCTGCTCCGCGGACGGGAATTACAACGGTACTACGACCAACCATCCCAAATCATCCTGATGACACCGATCATCGAAGGTTTGGATGGAGTCCAGAAGATGTCCAAGTCGCTGAACAATGCGATTGGCATTCACGAGCCGGCCCAGGAGATGTATGGCAAGCTGATGTCCATTTCCGATGAGCTTATGTGGCGGTATTGGATTCTCCTGACTGACCTGCGGCAGAGCGAGATCGACCAGATGCAGCGGGATGTTTCGAGTGGCACTCTGCACCCCATGGAAGCGAAGAAAAGGCTGGCGCGCACCATCGTCGCCGGGTTCCATTCGGAGGCCGCTGCGCGCAAAGCCGATGAGGACTGGGCTCTGCAGTTCCAGCAGCGAAACGTGGAAGCGGTAGCAGAAGAAGTCGCGGTGGATTTAAGGCAGGTGGCGGTTGCCGCATCGCTGGAGATTGCCCTCAGCGACCAGAATCTGCCCGTCGACATTTATGTCGCCAAGTTGCTTGTAGCCCTGGGCCTAAAGAGTTCCCGCACGGAAGCAGAGAGACAGGTGACTGCGGGAGTGAATATCGACGGCCTAACCTCGACAGAAAAATTGATCCGCCTGGAGAAGCGGCCGGCACGTCTCGCCATCCGCGTAGGCAAGCAGGCAAGGATCGCTGTGATCTAAGATTTCCGCGGGGGGACTTCCCGCGGGAGCTCCCAAAGCCGGAATTCCGGTTGGATCCTAGGGAAGGACATAGCCAAGAAGCCCCTGGTTCGATTGGCCTTCGCATTTAGGATCCGTGCTTACGAAATGATCGTTGCCGGTGCTGCAGCGGTAGACAGCAACCAGGTTAAGACCCGCAACTTGCCCAGGGTAGGCGTAACCATTCATGCCCAGGATGCGAGCACCCTCACAGGCACTATCCAGGGAGATGAAATAGTCCATGGACCCACGCTTGCAGCCATAGAACGGGATGCTCGCGCCCGGTTGCGGCCTTTGATAAACGTGTCCCAAAGTAGATTGCAGAGAAAAGCCACCCTTGGGATCGACCCAGCCCGTCGTGACCTCGTGGACGGTTTGGTTGAAGTATCGATTCAGCGTGGCTAGCGGCTGGTTACGTGTCCACGCAAAGGAAGATATCTTCCACTTTGTGATGCTGCCCGACATACCGGCAGTGGCGGGAGACGCACTCCACGAGGGGGGTGGATCCGATATCGAGGTGAACATCTGTATTGCCGGACCCGGAATCAGATTGCCATACATGTCGCGCGCGAATCCGGGGAGAAAATTTGATTCGTATCCGGTCAGGTTGGTGTCGACTGTTGTGAGCAGCTCCCAAGGCGTCGTCCCAGTTAAAAGCGATGCGTCAGGGATTCGGTACAGCTCGATGCCGTACTGACCCCGCTCCACCACCCCCCCTGTGGTCGATGGATCGCGGACAGCGGTATTGAAGCCGGCGTACCAATACCCGTTCTCCGGGTCATAAGCCATGTCACCCCAGCTCAGGCGGTTGGGATCCAGCCCATTGGTGGTTAGCGTGCCCAGCGTAACAAAGTGCACTCCATCGCTGGAGGTCGCCTCTATGTGGCCAGAGTAAACGCTATCGTCCTCATAGAAAATCCGGATGGCTGCGCGATGGTCGTTGTTAAAGACCGCCGGCTGGCCCAAGCCGTAACCGTCTTGCGTTTCCGGCGAGATGATCGGATGAGGATATTTCCTCCAGGAGAGGCCGTCGTTGGAAAAAGCAACTCCTATAGAATTATCGGTTCCCGCGAGGGAGCCTGTTCCGACGTAGTACATGGCATAAGTGAAGCTTTCGCCATCGCCCAGCGGGTTGGCAAAAGAGCCCCTAATGACCTTAGGGTTGCAGGTATATACGGAATCCCACCCGCCCTGGGTTTCGGCCAACACCGGGAACGGCCCAAGACGAGCCTGCGTTGATAGGTCAATAGACTCATACTGGATACTGTCTGAGAACTGCGTCGTGTCAGTCGGATTGTAGCTCGAGCCACACCACCAGATCTGCTGCAAATTCCCGGATTGTATGACTGATGGAGAATAATCATAGACCTCTGCTCTCCCCGCAACCGAGCCGGCAGGCAAAGGAGCAAAGCTGACGCCACAACCGGCCAGGCCGAGTCCTAGTGCGATCGCGAGCGCGGTTCCCCTCAATACTTCCATTCGAGCCATGGCTTGCTGAATCTTGCCCTGAGGCCGTAGCCGGCAGTCCCTGGCTGCTTCCATGGGCAAGGTCTGTAGTGGAATTCAGGCGTAAGTGTAGCATTCGCCGGCTACTCTTAACTCCAGCCGGTTGGCCGCAGCGCGGCTATTACGGCCGCTTCAGTATCAGGTCTTTCAACACGCTGGCCAGGCCCGAAGCATGGGCCCGGTACTGCACATACCTGGCGAGAGCCGGGCCGAGGCGAGCCAATCTTCTGGCCGGAAGGTTAGACCGGAAGCAGAGAAATTGCAGGTGCCGACGATAGGCCGGCAGTACTCCTCGCCCTTGATCCAGATGCATAGCCGATAACGCGTCACATATTTCCCTGAGTTCCCTGGCTGACTCTGCCACCCGCTCCCAATGTCTCTCCCCACGAGTCTTTCCCTGGGCTCGCTGTTCCAGTTTGTTCACGAACCCGACCTGCTGCGAGCTGTGAATGCGATAACGGATCAACGGCTGGTCTATCGGTCTCAGGTCACCAAAAGCGGCGACGATCATGGCGATCCATTCGTCATGAATCCAGCCGGCTCCTATGGGTAAACAGCGATCGCGCAAGGTTGCGCGAAGCATGACCGTAGCGCCAGTCACAAACCGATGTTTCGCCAAAACGACATATTGGCCGGCCAATAAATCGCGTTTACGCTTACCAACAAACCCCAGCCGCTGCCATAGGGTCTGACCGGTTAGCCGATTGTGCTCATCCACGAGATCGGCGTCCGAAAACACAAGCCCTGCATGCGGATGAGCGATGAACTCCTGCTCAGAGCTCTCAAGACGATGGGGATACCAAATATCATCCTGGTCGCTGAGCGCAATCAGGTCCCCATCGCAAAGCCGAATTGCGCGTTCGAAATTGGCGGCTAAGCCCAGGTTGCGTTCATTTTCGAAAACCCGGACGGGATAGGAGGCCGTGGCTGCGAACTCCCGAACGATGGCCATAGTCCGGTCCGTCGAGTGGTCATCGCAGACGACAACTTCGTCCGGCAACCTGGTTTGTTTCGCGATACTGGCTAATTGTTGGGGAAGAAATTGCTCTCCGTTATACGTGCAGAGTGCGACCGAAATCCGGGGTTGCCCCGAGAGTGACATCTGCAAGCCAGCTTCGCTCATTGGTCAGACGATTTTATAGCAAAGCGCCGTGCTCTCTTTCAGACCCGCAACTGCTATAAAGATCGCGAGTTTTCAAAGCAGATTCTATGATTGCAGTTAAGGTGCGAGGATGAGTCTGCCTGAAGTTGAAATTTTGCTCGCCACCTACAACGGGGAGCGCTTCTTGCGAGAACAGATTGACTCCCTTCTCGCGCAGGACTATGAAAATATCCGCATACTGGCCAGGGACGACGGGTCGAGCGACGGAACGGTCGAAATCCTGCAACAATATGCAGAACGGGTTCCAGACCGCTTTCAACTGATGCCCGCGAGCCCCGCAACCGGGAGCGCGAAGCAAAATTTTCTGCTCCTCATGAAAGCATCCAGCGCAGATTACATTTGTTTTTCTGATCAGGACGACGTGTGGCTACCGGATAAGGTGAGCCGAACAAAGCAGGCAATGGATCAGCTCGAATCCCAGTGGGGAAGGAAGGGTCCGCTGCTTGTTTTTTCTGATCTGCAGCTGGTCGACGAGCAGCTCAAGGTGCTTTACGAGTCTTTCTGGACGCGCATGAACATCGACCCAGATCGAATCAACCGGATCCCTGAGCTGATGGTCCAGAGTGTGGTGACAGGATGCACCGCAATGCTGAATCGGCCGATGCTTGACCTGGCCGTGCGCATGCCTGAAGAAGCCTTCATGCATGACCGGTGGATTGGTTTGCTGGCATCTTTCATGGGGAGGTCCGGTATAGTGAGAACCCAGACTGTCCTCTACCGTCAACATGAACACAACGTCCTGGGTACAGGCCGCAATGCGACGGGAACGGCGGTTACGCAGCGATCGAGATCTTTGCTGGAGCGTATGCGAGGGCCTGATATCACAGCAGCGCACGTTAGCCTATGGAATATCAGTCAGCAAGACGCCAGGGCTTTTCTAACAGAACATGGGTCAGAGTTAACGGCCCCGAAGCGTGACCTGCTCAAGGCCTTTCTGTGCTGCCAAACAAGCAGAAGCGGCTTCATCCGAATCGTCACTTTCATCCGTTACGGGTTCTATTACCCGGGCCTGAGGCTCAATCTGTCCATGGCTCTTCATTTATGGAAAATGAAGGCTGACGAGTGCTAGCCGGCCGCGAATGCCCTTCTGCTGGTAGCCTATGAGAGATGACATCGCATAATTCCCGAGCGGTCGGTTGTCAGGCGGATGCGTTCGCGCAGTCTCAAAATTGATATCGCATGCTCAATCGATCCCACGAGGTATTTCTGCCAGAATTCGGCCGACGTTTCATCCCTGTCTTGTCAGGAGTTCCTGTTCACCTTTCTATGCTTCGGAAAAAGGTAGTGACCGCTTATAGGCTTCTCCGCGATGGAGGAGTGAAGAACTTCTACGATCACTCGTGGCTTATATGGCAAATCAAGACAAAGGGGCATAAGGCCGAAGTACGTCTCGATCGATGCACATTTAACCTGGACCGGATCACTGACTTTCCCACCAAGGTCGAGCTCATCATGAACAAATATGAGGCGCCGGAACGGCGTGCGGTCAGTCGCTATGTCCGGCACGACTTGCCCGTGGTCGAATTGGGCGGTTCCATGGGAGTGGTGGCATGCGTGACCAACAGACTCCTGAAGAGTCCGACGGCTCACGTGGTTGTTGAAGCAAATCCCTTGGTAATTCCGCAGCTGGAAATCAACCGGGCCTTGAATCGCTGCCAATTCGAAATCGTGAATCGAGCCATTGCTTATGAAATGGAGTCTGTTACTTTTCGTCCCTCTTCGAATGTATGTGTAAGTTCCATCACTGCGGGGGGGGACCAATCGCCCGTCACCGTGCAAACGATTCGGCTGCGAGAGATCGTACGCGATCGTGGCTTCGCCCGATTCAATCTTATATGTGACATCGAGGGTCTGGAGTACGACATGATTTGCCGTGAGATGGACGTCCTGAAGAACGCTGACACGATCATCCTGGAGACGCATGCCCGGTTCATCGGGGAGGACAAGTGTCGCCTTATGATGTCCAAGCTCGAACACATTGGTTTCAGAATTGTTAAGGAGATTGGGTTTGTAGTCGTTCTGCGGCAATAGCCTCTTCGCTTAAAAGGTACACTCGCTCGGTACCTGAACTTCACCAAATAGCGTTGCAAAGGTAGGGGTGGGGACCCGGCTGTTGAAGGTGGCAAATGTCGCATAAGCGCAAGGTACTGCAGGGCTCCGCTTCCAACCTGGTGCGGGTGCTGCTCTCGATGCTGGTTTCAATGGTGCTACCGCCTTTCCTGGTGCATCGCATGCCGGCGGCCGAGTACAGCGCGTGGGTCTTAATTCTGCAACTGAGCGCCTATGTCGGTTTGCTGGATTTCGGTCTGCAGGCAGCAATTGGCAAATACGTTGCGGAGTATGATGCAACCGGTGAAGGTGAGGCCAGCCATCATCTCGTAAGCACATCGTTTACGATTCTCGCATTAGCTGCGGGCATCGCCTGTCTAGCCATCGGCGCGATGGTGTGGGGCGTCCCCCGGCTCTTTCACCAGATGCCGGCGACGCTGGTGCCTGAAGTGCGTATCGCCCTTCTCGCCATCGGCTTGTCCACAGCCGTCGCACTGCCGTTCAGCACATTTCTCGCCACCTTCACCGGTCTGCAGGAATATTTTTTCCCCACGATCTTAGCCACCATCAGCCGCGTCGGATCGGCCGCCGTGCTCATCGTGCTTCTGCTTATGCATTGCAGCCTGGTCCAATTGGCGCTGGTGATAGCGGGGTTCAATTTGGCCAGCGCGGCAACGCAGTTTTTTGGCTGGCGAAGGTTTCTCAAGGAACGCGTCAATTTTTCATTTCTGTTTTTCAACCGCCGATCCGCGACAAAACTGGCAAAGTACGGCAGCATCTTATCCATCTGGACATTGGCCATGTTCTTTGTCAGCGGTCTGGATACCGTTATCGTCGGCCATTACCAGTACAAAGATACCGGCTTTTACGCGATTGCGAGCGGAGCCGCAAATTTCATGCTGACGGTGATTTCCAGCGTATTTGGCCCACTGGTTCCGGCCGTATCTTCGATGCAATCCGGCACAACGCCAGGCCGGATTGGCGATCTCTGTATCAAGATCGCCCGCTATTGTACGTTGCTCCTTTGCCTTCTCGGTCTGCCACTGGTATTCGGAGCCTACCCTTTGCTGAGTTTATGGGTTGGGAAAAAATATGCCACCCAGAGTGCTCTCTATCTCGAAGTGCTGGTTCTGGGCAATGTCGTTCGCCAGCTTGTGTTGCCCTACATCCTTGTTGTGATCGCCACCGGCAAGCAACATCTGGCCACGGTCGCCGCGATCAGTGAGGCATGCGTCAATATTGTGCTGAGTATCTGGCTGGTGCAAAGAATTGGTGCCGTCGGTGTCGCGATCGGCACCCTGGTGGGCGCCTTCGTCAGTGTTGGCCTGCATCTTCTGGTAAGCATCCCTCTCACCCAGTCCGCCATCCGTCTTCGACGCTCGCGCTTCCTGATGCAGGGAATGCTGCGTCCTCTCCTGATCATCGCGCCTTCGCTTCTCTTCTACCCCTTCTGGAGAAGGCTGAATATGCTTCCGGCTGAGCCTGCTGTACTCGCGATTTGGATTGTGGTGACCGCGGCTATGGCATGGTGGGTTGTATTGACCCAAGAAGATCGACGAGAACTGGGAGCTACCCTGCTTAGGGCCTTCAACTGGCGAACGGAGCGGACCTAGGTCACCATTGATCCTGCTGCATTGCTCCGATGAGCCACTTCCAGCATTTCGCTCCTACGGGATTTAGGAATTCAGTCCCGAAGGGACGGCTGAACTTAGCCCAGGACGCTAGTCCCACAAGCGTTAACCTATTTGGTGTGTTTTTCTTCAAACCTCCGACAAAATCGTCATCCTGAGCGAAGCGCCGCACAGATTTATCGCGTGATACAGCGCTTGGTGGCGCGAAGTCGAAGAGCCTGTCCTGAGCGTAGCCGAAGGAACCCCGAAGGTGCTTATCTTGTCCATGCTGTTCGGAGCTTTTCGACTACCCAAGCCCGAGAACAGGATGCTTGCTGCGGTACGCACTGGATGGTCACGGGTACATCTCTTCATGCACTGTAATCATCTTCCATCCCCAGGTTTGTGCAAGGTCTTTGAACTCGGGATGGATCGTGCGAATAAGGTTGAGCTTCTCTTTTCGCGCCGCCAGCCTTTGCGTTGTTTTTCCCGAGCGATAGCTGTGCGAATGTCCTCGTAGCCCGCAAAGTAGAGCAGGCGCTTGCAACCATAGTCCGCAGGGAAACCTTTCAACGTGCCCTCCTTATTTGCATGACGCGCAGATACAGGGTGCTGGTGACGCCAATGTAAAACGCGCTTATATGTCTGCCGAGAATGTAGATGTGGCTGCCGGACATAGCAAAGTGCTACCACTTCTTGTTCTCGGCCCCGGGGCAAGACTGTGGCGGATCCGCCAGGTGCGTGCTTCGGTGGTTGAAAGGGTGCGAACGGCATGAGTAGGATAAGCGCCCTCGGGGTCCTTCGACTCCGCGCCCAAGCGCTCTATCACGCGATAAATCTGTGAGGCGCTTCGCTCAGGATGACGATTTTGTGGGAGGTTTGAA
>DASRRN010000320.1:0-7396 GCA_035695685.1 Acidobacteriaceae bacterium
AGACATGGGCTTTAGCCCCTGCGCTTTTTTCTCTGCCAAGTAGGCGTATCAGTCCTGCTTTAACCGGGCTCTGAACCATAGATAGATGCGCAATGCATTTCGTGCAGGATTGCCATTGCAGGGGCTGAAAGCCCAATTCTCGTTCCTTCCTTTACGGCACGACTGAAGTCGTGCCCTGATACAAAGCAAAACCCAAAACTGAAGCTCGATAAACCATACCCCAGGATCGAGAAAATGTAGAAACTCCAGGGTACGGCCTAAAGGCCGTACCCTTCAAAAAGTGGGTCCCACACACCCTCTTGAGCCGCTACTCTGTCCTCAATGCATCCATAGGTTCGACCGTCGCGGCGCGACGGGAGGGAAAATAGCAGGCGATATATGCGACCGCAACTACGCCGATTGTGATTGTAATGTAAGTGATCGGATCGACCGGGCTCACATTGAACAAGAGCGATGAAATCAGGCGCATGGTAACAAAGGCGGTGATTAGACCACACGCTGCGCCCATAATGGTGAGCCACAATCCCTGGCGTACAAACATTGCCGTCAGTGTCTCGCGCTGCGCACCCAGCGCCATGCGAATGCCGATTTCGCGTGTACGCTGCGACACAGAATATGAAATAACTCCATAAATTCCCACGATCCCGAGCAGCAAGGCCATGCTTCCGGCAACGCAGAGCATCACCAGGGTAAAGGAAGTTCGCGCCAAGGATTTCGTGTAGAGGGCGCCCAAGGTTGAAACCTCAGCCAGGGGAACATCGGGATTTACCGACCAGACACGCTCCTGAACCTCGTTCATGAAGGTGCGAGAGCCAGCGCGCGGACTACGTATGGCGAAGGCGAGATTGCGTCGCAGTGTCTGTTTTTCCCCCTCGAAATGGTCCAGCATAACGGGCCAATACACTGAGCTGGGCGCGGCCTTGTCAACGCCGTCGTCGTGCACGTCCTGAACCACTCCGACGATCTCGCGCCAGTCGTCCGTATTCGCGACCCGTATCCTTTTGCCTAGCGCTCCATTCGCATCGTGCCAATACTGGCGCGCGAAATTCTCGGAGATGACGGCCACCGGTCGTTTCTGGTAGGTATCGGTCCAAGTGAGATCGCGCCCGGCAAGTATCTGCGTGCCCAGGGTCGCGAAAAAGCCCGGGGAGATGAATTTGAATCGGCGAATCGGCGGGAGTTCACCCTCGCCGTATACATGATCCTGCGCAAACAGCACATCATTGGAATTTCGCCCATCCATCGGGACGTTTGTGGAGAAGCTGACGGAAGAGACTCCTGGAATCGCGGCGAGCTTATTCAAAATCTCTTCGTCCATTCGTACCACCCGCTCGGGCTGAGCATCCGGTATTTGTGTTTCCGGGATGTAAAAGCGGAATGTTTGTACTTGATCGGGGGCGACGAAACCGGGAGAGACATGCATCAAGGCGCGGAACGTACGGATCATCAATCCCGAGCAGATAAGCAGAACCAGGGCAAGCGCTACCTGCACCACAACCAGAGCCTTGCGCGCGCGATGCCGTTCCCGGCTCTGGCTGAGCGTGCGGCCGCCCTCACGGAGGCCGCTTTGCGCGCCCGCACCGGCATACTTGAGGACTGGGATTAAACCGATGAGCAGACTGGTAAACAGGCTAAGGGCAAGCGTGAATAACAGCACCGGAATATCAATACCAATTTCATGCACGCGTGGAAGGCCGGTGGGCGCCATCGCCACTAGAAGCCGCAATGCACCGTAAGCCAACGCGAGACCGATCAGACTGCCGGCAACGCCGAGGACGACACTCTCGAAAAACAGCTCCACCGCGATTCGTCCCCAGCCCGCGCCAAGGGCAGAGCGAATGGCCAGCTCCTGACGCCGCCCTTCCACACGGACCAAGAGTAGATTGGCGACGTTTGCGCACGCGACCATCAGAACCAGGACGATCGAGCCCATCAGAACCCACAATACATTGCCCACATCACCGATAACGTCTTGTTTTAATGGACGGAGGTTGGGCGAGATCCGCGCCTTTTCAAAGATGCTGGGGCTGAATCCTTCCGGCGCCGGAAAACTTCGCAAGACCACAGGGAGGAGCCGCGCCATGTCTGCGCTGGCCTGGGCCAACGTGACTCCTGGCTTTAACCGGGCAAGCGCACGTTCGCTGAAGTTGCCGAGCTTGA
Organism: Acidobacteriaceae bacterium; assembly: GCA_035695685.1. Lineage (GTDB taxonomy): Bacteria > Acidobacteriota > Terriglobia > Terriglobales > Acidobacteriaceae > PALSA-350. The sequence goes on from DASRRN010000320.1 coordinate 2,161, forward strand.
TCTTGTTGCGATCCCATTGGAAAGGCAGGAAGAGCGCGGCATCCTGTTGATCGAGGAAGTGAAATCCCTTCGGCAACACACCGATGATTTCTCTTGGCTTTCCGTCTACTGTGATGGAGCGCCCGATGACGGAAGAGGCGCCGCCAAACTTCCGCTGCCAATATCCATAGGAGAGCACTACGGTCTGTGGCGCGCCGGCCGAATCGTCATTGCGGGTAAATAGGCGTCCCAGCACTGGGGCCACTTCCAGCACTCTTAGCGCGCCATCGGTAACATCGAGTCCTTGCACGTGTTCCGGTTTTCCGGCGCCGGTCACATCTAACGAGTCGCCGGAGTAGGCGCCGATATCCTGAAGTGTAGTGTTCTGCTCCCGATCGATAAAGTAAATGGACGGCGACATGTTGAGTTCCTTGAAGCCGATCCCCGGCGCCGTATGCCACACGCCGATCAACTGTTCGGCATGGGGGTAGGGCAACGGCTTCAGAAGTACACCCTCCACGACACTAAAAATCACCGTGTTCGCGCCAACACCGACGGCGAGCGTAATCAAGGTAATCGCTGTAAACAGCGGTGCCCGGCCGAGCCTGCGTAGAACCTGCTTCAATTGGTCATTGAATACTGCCATGCCTAAGCCTCCGAGCACACGCACGCGGCCCCACCGGGTTGGCGAATGGCCCCCAGTGACATCCGATACGTTACCGGGCAGTGGACGGTTCCATGTTCTTTATAAAGAGAGAGCTTCTTGCGCAGCCAGCCTCTAAGTCTGCCTAGATGGGGCACGGCTGAAGCGTTGGCCTTCGTTGGAAAGATCGTACGGTTCGGAAACGAGGGTAGCTCAGGGGCCAAAGAGCGTGCGTGAGAACCAGAAAGAAAGCGTAGACACTCCGCGAGGCTCTGGAGAAGCGCTGCCCTCAGGGGCTAAAGAGGGTTGAGAAACGAAAAAACCGCAGATCTCTCCACTCCGCTACCGCTCCGGTCGAGATGACAAATTTGTTGAGCCATGAACGGGCGTGCATCCACTGGATAATTGGCAATTTCAGTGCGACAAATTTGTCGTCTCTACCGAAGCGCACCCGGATTTCCTGCCGCGCGGCGCCGCACTTCCGTAGTCCTTCAACGAGATCGAGTTCCCAATCTTCAAGGGGACTTCAATCATCATGTTTTTCCAGGGTGTATAGGGCAGAACACGCCACATCTGGTTACTCAACCACAGTCTGAAGCGCGTCCGGGGCACGAACCAATCGGTGCCGCCATCCGCGATCTCCTGGCACCGCTTCACAAAATCGCGCATAAGGCTCTCATAGCGTTCGAACGCGACTCCGCAATCGCCGTCAGTCTCCATCAACTCACCGGCGAGGACATAGGCCCCCACCACCGCCATTCCGGTTCCCATCCCCGAGAGCGGCGAAGCGCAGTACGCTGCGTCTCCCAGCAGAACGCTGCGGCCTTGGGACCACCGGTCCATCTTGACTTGGCTGACGGAGTCGAAATAAAAATCCGGCGCCTGGTTCATCATCTCCATCAGCCGCGGCACTTCCCATCCTTCCTGGGCGAAATTTTGCCGCAGGACTCTCTTCTGCTTCTCGACATCGCCGCGGCCGTACTCCAGCGGCTCCGAAGCAAAAAAGAAGGATGCTTTCGCCTCACCACCATCTCTTCCACTGAAGATCCCCACCTTCTTCCCCAGCGTCCCGTAATACAGGCCGCTTCGGTCGAGATTGAGGTAGTTGGGAATGGTGAAAATCGAAACGTAGTAGCCAAGATGTCGAACAAACTTTGCCTCGTCGCCAAACACCACCGACCGCACCTTCGAATGCAATCCGTCCGCGCCCACCACCAGGTCAAACGGGCGCTGCCCACCGCGAAGGAAGGTCACATTCACGCCCGCCTCACTTTCCTCCAGGTTTGCGACGCTGTCGCCGAAGATGTACTCCGTCGTATCGTGCGTGGCCTCATGGAATACCCGCGCCAGGTCACCGCGCAGAATCTCCAACTCCCCGCTGGTAAACCCATCGGGCATGCTCGCAACCTTCCTGTTGTTCCGGTCGACGATGGTGATCGCGCCGATGCGGGTTTGCAGCCGCTGTACCTCCCCGAGCAGGCTCATACGCTCCAGCACGCGCATCGAAGCTCCTCGAAAATCCACCGCATAACCACCGGGCCGCAGGGCCGGGGCCTGCTCCACAATCGTGGTCCGAAAGCCATAACGGCTCAGCCAAAATGCTAACGCGGGGCCAGCCACGCTTGCACCGGAAATCAGGACGTTTCGGTTTTTCATGCTGCATATCTCCACTGATCAAATATTGGACAATCGTATCAGACAGACGTCTCATACATCCGTGTGGAAAAAATCGTCCTGCCATCCTAGACTGATTGCATGGGAAATCGTGACGCTCTGTTGCAGGCAGCCAAAAGCTGCCTGTTGGAAAAAGGCTACTTACGAACCACGGCGCGTGACATCGCCTCCTCGGCCGGCGTCAGCCTCGCTGCTATCGGCTATCACTTCTCTTCGAAAGAAGCACTCCTCACAGAAGCGCTGCTGCTCGCATTTAATGATTGGGACCAGGAATTCCGGCAGGCACTAGAAACCAACGTCTCTTCCAAGGCCACTCCAGCTGCACGCTTCGAATCCATTTGGGCAAAGCTGATTGAAACCTTCGAAACCCATCGATCGTTGTGGGTCGCTAACTTCGAGCTCTTTTCGCAGCTCGAGCACCGCCCCGAGATCGTCCGAATCGTAGGCAACAACATTCACCTCGCCCGCACCAGCCTGGCAGCGCTCTTTCTCGGCGAACAGGAGTCCGCTATCAGTCGTCGCACAGCAGAAACCATCGGCACATTCCATCACGTACTCCTCTCCGGCCTGATTGCACAATGGCTTATCGATCCCAAGAGCGCTCTTTCGGCCCGAGACCTCACTGAAGCCCTGCGGAGCACGGCAGCAGGACTGGAATCGCGTAAGAAAAGCTCCAAAGCCAGCCTTGTACGCAAGTCCAAGAGGTCCGGGAAACGCTAATCACATAACTGCCTCGCGTCTCAACTTAGATTGCATGCTTCTCCGCTATTCCCCTTCTCCCCAGTGCTCGGACGCGGTCTATCCTTGATCCGCTCGGCTTATCCGGAGTACTCTGTGGGCGCAGGTTGTGGATTGGAGTTGCTGATGCGTTCGAAACTTTCTCTGGCAGGTATCTTCTGGTTGGTTTTCCTGATCTTTCTTGCCGCGGTTCCGGGCGAATTCGCTCAGAACACGAGCGGCATCTTTATTACTCCCGTACCCGATGCGCCGTTCACTGGCGTCATCCATGTGGAGCGCACAATGATTCGGCCTGACGGCCAGGCTGAGAATCTCATGACGATCCGCGACGTCGCGCGGGACAGCCGGGGCAGAATCTACAATGTGTTCCGAGCGCTCGCGCCGGCCAACTTTCCCGGCACGCCGCCGACCGTGCGCGTTCACTTCTATGACCCCCAAACCAGAAGCTTCACTTATCTCTACCCTCATTCGCACACGTACACGACGGGTACAGTGAATCACCCCCCGGCGGTTGGGCCGGCAGATCTAGTTGCGTCGCCCGCAGGTAGTAGCACTCCCGTAAACCAGTTCACCAAAGAACAGGATCTCGGCACCCACCCTGTGGAGGGCGTGTCGGCGCATGGCGTTCGCGAGACACAGACCATCCCCGCAGCGAACAGCAGTACGGAAAAGGAAATCGTGCTTACGGACGAGTATTGGTACTCGGATGACCTTCACATGAACGTGATGGTCAAGCACAGTGATCCCCGCACGGGAAGTGTGACGATGACGCTTACGAAGGCGACGCGTACGGATCCGGATCCCTCTCTTTTCGAAATTCCTGAGGGATACAAACCCATGGACGGTGCTGTGACGAGAATGCAGTAAGCCGGGCCTCGAAGTCCAAATGAAAGAGTGTGTTCTTCTCTCGGCAGGTTTAAGCTGAGGCTGGTCCGTCTCTGCGGAGTGCCAGCGCCTTCCCGAGGAACTGTTGCACCTGCTCTATGCGGTACAGGCGCGCTACCTGGTTCACTACAGCCACAGAAGAATAAGATGGCCACCTGTTTCGCGAGTCATTCTGGAGACCATCCAGCCGGGGCACCTTCCTACCCGGTCCACTCTCCGTTTCTCGCATCAGCTCAGTCCACCTCGCCACCAGGGTCTGAACCCGTTCGCTGGCCGGATCTTCGCCTAGAGAAGATTCTGCGTCGCGGAAGAGTTCAACCCATCGTTTAGACCGTCCCTCATCCTTTGATTTGCGTGTGAGGGCGAAGCGCATCGAGGCGACTGTGCCGTATTTGCGGCCAATAGCCTGTCCGATGAATTTAGCCACCTTTTCCACCCGCATCATCGACTCACTTCTGTCTCTACTCGGGTCGAGGTCGAGACGTGCGAAGAGCGCGTCCTGCTCAGGCAACGGCCAGTTTTGATGATCTTTCCAGGCTTTGATAGCGCCGGCCTTAATCCCGGAATCTCCTTCACTGGCGGCCTCCGCCAGCAAGACCCATTTTCGGGCAAGAAGTTGAGCTGCTTCACTCGCTGGATCCAGATCGAGCCCGGCCTCTACTTCAAGGAAAAGCTGTTTCCACTTCAGTCGATATTCTTCCAGTGTTTGGGGAGACATTTGTGTCTTAATCAGGGTTCTTTTTGCCCAGGCTTCGTCGGTGTAGTACTTCCTCATGAAATCGTCTTCGTCTGGTTGCATCCTCATGGACTCCATAATCTTCTTAGCCTACTCTAGCGTTGTGCGGTCCGGCTTCCGGCCAAAAATATAAGCCCGTCGACTCTGATGCTCCACTTCTGGAGCGTAGGGCCCGCGCTCGATCACTTCTTCAATTCTGAGTCCCGCATTTTCCATCTGACGCCCGATCACCGATGGCTCAAAGTAAAAGAAATGCAATGAGACAGGTTGCTGCCACAATTCCTTCACCTCGACGACCTCGTTACCCATGTGAAACGCAAGCAACAACACCCCGCCGGGCTGCAACACCCGCTCCATTTCGCGAAAGAGCAGGGGCAGTGATTCCTGCGGAATATTGGCAATGGAATAGAAAGCTGAAATCCCGGCCAGGGTTCCATCCGCGAGCTCAAGAGCCAACATGTTTCCTTCCCTGAAGGAAATGTCCGGGTTGAGTTGTCGAGCCTGTTCCAACATGCCCGTGGAAAGATCCAATCCAAACACGGTAACCCCTGCGTTGCGCAGGTAGCGGGCTACATGACCAG
>DASRRN010000321.1:0-15478 GCA_035695685.1 Acidobacteriaceae bacterium
CCTTTCGAGTTCTTCATCGCCAACCAGCTTGATCTTTGCGCGCTCCCGCAGGATCAATGGGTCCTTCATTAGGCTGACATCGTGCGCCGAACGGAATGTGACGGTCTTCTTGACTAACATGACAGCCATCAAGTGCTGCAAGCAAATGTCCGGCAGGTTGCGATCATCCACAATCGTGGCCTCTCTGGTTGCGACTCTCACGGTGACGCTCTGGACCTGATCCGCTGTGAAAGAATGCTGCTTCAACAGCATGTCCAGGGCGTCAAGCGGAGCTTGAATGGGTGAGCCGACGCACCACTTCTTGATATTTGTCCGGGTCACCTCATAACGCTCGCCGAGTTTGTCGATCAAACCTTCCGGATTGGCTTGAGGAGCATTCGCCGCGAGGAAGTTGTCGGTACCGGAAAAGATGTCACTGACCCCCGTCCATCCGCCGTGAACCAGCAGTGCAGCGGTAACTCCATTACGCGCGGTCATCCCGGCAAAGACAAAAGCCTTCTCCATATGCTCGGTATCGCGCTGCCACGCCGCGATGCCAGCCGACTGCTGAGCTGCATAATCCAATAAAGCCCGAACTTGTGTGGCATTGAGAGTAGCCGCGCAGCCCGCGGCTGCGGCAGCGCCAAAGCCCGAAGAAGTTGCATGGGGATCACGATGACTCTCGGTCTGATAATTGACGCCTCCTAGAGTCATGCCGACGCGGGTTCCAATGTCATAGCCCAGCGTCACGGCCCGGAGAAACTGCAAACCCCCGATACTGAACCGTTCGCCGGTCGCCAGCGCGGCGGGCACAACGGCGCATCCGGGATGGGATTGAGACGGGGAATGCGAGTCATCGGTCTCATCGGAATGAGCAAGCACTCCATTGGCCATCGCCGCCTCGAAGGGCCCGCACACAACATTGGAAGCGGCGACCGTCGCCACCCGCTCTCCGCCATACGATTTGACAAGTTTGATGGCCGCGCGTCCGGGAGGTAACTGCGAGCCCGAGATCATCGCGGCCAGCGTATCCATCACATGGTGCTTTGTCTGCTCAGTTACATCTTCGGGCAAAGCGCGAGTCGCAGCCTCGCCCATGTAAGTGCTTAGCCTTTCCATAACTGAACTGATGTAGGTCGCAGCAGCAGATGAGTCAGACTCCTGCGCACGCATCCAGGTACTGCGGTAAAGGGCTGCCCCACCCAGCAGCCAGCTTCCTCTGGCAAGCAACCCCCGCCGTGTTATAGGCATTCTGTTTGAACCTTGTAACCCATTCAGCTTCACCCATAACTCCATTTCCACATCCAATGGGTTATTGAAATCGTTAGCCCTTGGGGTGGTCCATCACCTGGCTGCCGCGCTTATCTGAGACGCAATCGCTTCGCCGACTTCCTGTGTTGTTGCCGTTCCTCCCAGGTCCGGTGTACGTGGCCCTTTGTTGGCCAGCAACGATGTGAAGGCTTCCACAACCGCTCTCGCCGCCTCTTGCTCATGGAAGTGCTCAAGCATCATCGCGCCAGACCAGATTTGGGCGATCGGGTTGGCGATTCCCTTCCCGGCGATGTCTGGAGCCGAACCGTGAACCGGCTCAAACATGGAAGGGTGCTCACGCTCCGGGTTGAGATTGGCCGATGGAGCCAGCCCCATTGATCCAACTACCGCCGCGCCCAGATCCGACAGAATATCTCCGAACAGATTCGAACCGACGACTACATCGAACCAATCGGGATGACGGACGAAATGCGCCGTCAGAATGTCGATATGGTATTGTTCCGCCCGGCAATCAGGAAATTGCTGCCCCACCGCTGCAAACCTCTCGTCCCAGAACGGCATGCTGAACAGAATGCCATTCGATTTGGTTGCAGAAGTGACGTGGCGTTTTCTTTTCTGTGCTAACTCAAACGCATAACGGATAACCCGATCGCAGCCGCGACGCGTGAACACAGCGTCCTGAACTGCAAGTTCGTCGTCTGTCCCGCGGTACAGGCGCCCCCCCAGCTCCGAATACTCTCCTTCGCTGTTCTCGCGAACGATACAGAAATCAATTTCCCCAGCCTCGCGATCCTTCAGAGGCGTGTAAACACCTTCCAGCAGGCGGATTGGCCGTAAGTTTATGTACTGATGAAATGCCCTGCGGATCGGAATCAGCAAGCCCCAAAGCGAGACGTGATCCGCCACTCCGGGATACCCTACGGCACCCAGAAAGATGGCATCGAATGCTCGTAGTTGGTCCAGCCCGTCGCCCGGCATCATTTGTCCGGTCTTCTTGTAAGTCTCACAGCTCCAGTTCAAATGCTCCCACGAGAAATTCAGATCGAATCTACGCCCGACCGCTTCCAGAACACGGATGCCCTCGGGAACTACTTCGCGACCAATACCATCTCCCTCAATGACGGCGATCTTGAAATGCTTCATCCTTTATCATCCACTCCTATGTGGTTCCTCTGGCTTACACGGTATACAGGGCAGTGAGTTGGCGCATATCGGAAGCATTTTCAAGACCTTTGACCAAATCGATGATCTGCATGGCTTTCGTTTCAGGCCACTGCGCATAATCGGCGCACTGGCGGAACTTGTCGGCTACTTCTTCATAAGTCATCGGATTCGCCGGACTTCCTTTGCCGAAATCTGCACGCCCGTTGATCTCGCGGCCGTTCTTTAAATGGATATGGATGATAGTGGTCATCTTGTCGTATCCAGCTGCTTCGGCTGCCGGATCGGTATAGAAATGCACTCGCTTCACCATATCCTGTACAGCCGGTTCGTTGACCGCCTTATCGGTAAACTCATGCAAACCAGCCTTTCCATGGACGAGCAGGACGGCCATGCAATACTCCATGCTGAACTTTGCTTCTAATCCATTCGTCGGATGGTGACGCATCAGCGCGTTCAGATTATTGTGATTCGTCCCAACGTCGACGCGTTCTACGTCAGAAGCTTTGATTCCGTTTGCATGGATCAGTTTCAACATCTCCGTCATGCCAGGATGCGTTAGGGAACCAGAAGGAAACGGCTTGATGGAAACTCCGGGATTCACTATGGTCCAGGGCTTGCCCAGCTTGTTCATGAAAACATCCGGGTTATATCCGCCACCATAGGCATGAAAAAAGCCCCGCTCTGCTTCCAGGATTGCGTCTGCGGCCGTCCAACCTATCTGCGAGAAATCAGCGGCAACGATGCCGCTCTCCGCCGCATGGCCGGCCTGGAAGGGTTTCGTCATCGTGCCGAAGTTCTCTCGCAATCCCGCCGCATGGCTCGCGGCAATCCCGAAAGCGCGTACGGTGTGCGCTACGTCGAATTTGCGCATCTTGGCAGATCCCGCTGCACTGCCAAAAACGCCACAAGTCCCGGTGGAGTGGAATCCGTCCTCGTACGAGCGAGGGGCGATGGCCTCCGCGACCTTGCATTCGACCTCCACCCCCACATGGTAGGCAAGCATCAGTTCCTTTCCCGTGGTCAGGGTCATCTCAGCTGCTCCCAGCACGGCCGGGAGTACAGGAACTGTGGGATGAACGAGCAATCCGTAAACGCGATCTTTCTGTGTTGCCAGTTGCGTGTCGTCGAAGTCGTCCGCATGAATCGCAACTCCGTTCGCGAACGCGGCAAATCTTAGTGGAAACTTGTTCGAGGTTCCGATGACGACTGCATCCCCCCTGGTACAGCCAAGCGATTTTACATACTGCGTAACCAGCTCTCCGGTCTCTGCGCGTGAGCCCGCTAACGCCAGCCCCAGTCCATCCAAAATCGACTTTTTACCCAGCTCCACTACCTCGGAGGGCAAGTCGCTGTATTTGGTATTCACGACAAACTCGGCCGTATACTTCGTAAGCCCATGGACATCAGGAAAAGGTGGCACACATGACTGCGATGCCTCTGTAAGTCCAAAGACGTGCCGCGGCGAAGCTATGACCCCTACCATAGCTCCGATAGCCGATGTCTTAAGAAAATGGCGCCTGATCATACTCATTCGTCTTTCTTAGAGAGTCCGTACACGCTGTGCAAAGCAGAAGGTAACGCCCGAGAATGAATCTCCGAGCATTACCTTCTCTTAGAGTGCATTAAGTGAACGTTAACCAGGCTCGAACATCGCATGGCTTCGTCTCGATCCGCGGAAGCCTTCTTAGAAGGTCAGCTTGGCTCCCAGTTGAATCTGCCGCGATGTAGTGGAGGTTTGGTCAACTTGTCCTGCACCGTTGACGCCCAAAGTGTAGTTATCGACCGGGGCTTGAAGATTGGTGTGATTGAAGACATTGAAGAACTCCGCGCGGAACTGCGCGTGAAACCGTTCATAGATAGGAATATTCTTGAACAACGAAAAGTCGACATCGACCGTCTTCGGACCGTTCAACGAGTTCCGCCCATTGTTCCCAAGTACCAACCCTCCATTGGTAACCGGAGCAGGCACAAAGCAGGTCGTATTGACGTAATCCACTCCCCCCTGGATCGGGTTGCACCCCTGGACACGATTTGGAAAATCGTATCCCGCATCGGTGTAATTCTGTCCGAGCACGTCTCCTGCGAGAACCAGAGTGAACGGTACGCCGCTGCTGGCGCTTGCGATTGCGCCGGTCTGCCAGCCGCCCGCTATGATCTCAGCCGCCTTGTTCCAGTGGGGCGTCGGTAGATTCCAAATGAAGTTCGCTGAAAATACCTGCCGAAGATCATAGTCGCAAGGCCCTTGACGATGTGCTTTATCGAAGAACATCAATGAAGTGATCGAATTGAGGAAAGGATCGCCAAGCGCGGCACCCGATCCCATATCCCTGCAACTGCTATAGCTGTAGGACGCCTGCGCCTGGAGGGAATGGAAATTATGCAACCTTAGCTGGGTCTGCAGGCCTTCATAGCTGGCGGCGTCGTCGAAGAAGATCGCGCGGATGAACCCTACGTTGGGATTGGCGACTGGATCAGAAATCGCCGCACAGGGATTGGAGCCTGAGGGGGCGCACGGCCAGGTGTAAACTCCGTTGACCTTGGGCGGAACGACCTGGTTGCTGTCGTCGGCGGTGAATGGAGCGTGCAGTGTGCGGGACCCCACATATCCCACAAAGAGTCCTACCTTGGAGGTCAATTCCTGCTCAACGTTGACATTCCAGTTAGTGGCATACGAGCGGTGGGGACTGCGATCCACATATCTCACTCCGTCGGAGTTGCCGAAGGCCACGGATGCTGGGACTAGCGGGAACGCACCTTGCGGCAGCGGGTTGGCGGCGCTCCCCGTGCTGGTGGTCAGCGAGAAGGGGAGCGACACGGCGTTACCGATTTCGAACACATACGGCAATGGAAGTAGATCGAACATTCCAACCCCGGCCCGGATCGCGGTTTTTCCTGTCCCGAAGACATCCCATGCGAAACCGAGACGAGGGTCAAAGTTCTTTGTCGTGGGGTTGTTTTGAAATTGGTTGTGGTACGGAGTCGGAGCTGGCGACGTGTAGAAGTTTGTGAGTAGCTCAAAGCTATTGGTAGCTTCCGTCGGGTTGGTAAGCATCTCGTACCGCAATCCAAGATTGACCGTCAACTTAGAGCTGACGCGCCAGTCATCCTGGACATAGCCTCCGAACAAACTGTCGCGGTCTTGAACCGGCTTGCGCACGACGGGACTTAGGAGATTTACCTTTTCCGGCTGGTTGGTCAGGAAATTTTCGAGACCGGACACACTTGGAGCGCTGGTCAGCGTGGTGAAGGTGAATTCACCGTTGCCTAGACTTTCGGATTGAGTGTTGAGGTGTAAACGTTCAAAGGCAAAGCCGAACTTCAGCGTGTGGTTCCCCGCGATATAGACGACGTCGTCATTCGCCTGGACGGAATTGTAGTTATGGGTCCAAAAGGAGATATAACCCAGGCCACCGGTAGGGGTCAGGCCATCCACAACCATCTCCGGTGCGTGTAGTGGGACCGGAGAACAGATCGCGCATAGTGAAGTATCGCTGGCCACCGGGTTAATCGAAGAAAGCGGCGTGCTCACCAGTCCCTGTACGTGCGTCCATCCGATCCGAAAGATGTTGGTCGCGGTCGGACTGAAGATGTGACTCTCAGTGAGGGCCAGAGTGTGTCGATTTGTAAGCACCTGGGTTTGGATAACGTCGAGGGCATCGGATTGGGTCAAGGGAGCCTTGTCGTAAAAGAAGGTGCCATTGACACTGTCCTTGTCGGTGAACTTGTTGTCGCCGCGGACCGTGTAGTAGTTCTCGTTGAGCACTTTGAGGCCGGAGGTCAGATACACATCCGTGTCACCGTTGCCGCCGGGGGTCGGCCCAACATCGACACCGCGAAGTGGCTTCCAGAAGGCCAGGAACGGCACGATTTTCGGGTCAATGGACACCGTGTGCGTAGTACACCCGCTCCCATTGGGCGTAGAGCAGAGGACACCGCTAATCGCCGCAGGAGAGAGGATGTGGTTGGCGACGCTGGCGCTCTGTGCCTGGCGGACTCCCTCGTAATCGCCGAAAAGGAATGTCTTGTCCTTGCGGATCGGTCCCCCGAGCGAACCGCCAAACTGCAAACGGCGAAACGGTGGAATCGTTACTGGATCGAAGTAATTGCGAGCATCAAAAATCTTGTCGCGATCGAAGATATATCCTGTTCCGTGAACCTGGTTCGTACCCGATTTGGTCACCGCATTGATGACCGCGCCTGACGTGCGGCCATATTCAGCTGTGTAATCGGTGGTGACCACAGAAAACTCCTGGATGGCGTCTACTCCCAGCGATGCGCCCAGCGTGCTGCCGGGGGCGCCATTGGAATAGTCGTTAATATTGATGCCGTCGATCCTATAGGTGTTCTCGTTGGGCCGGTGCCCGCTATCCGTCAGTTGGTCGCCGAAGCCCCGGTTGCCGCGGTTCCCTGCGGAACTGGTGTTGGCCTGCGCGTGAACGCTGCTGACGCCAGGCTGCAACGTCGCCAACTGTGTCCAATCGCGGCCGTTGAGTGGCAACTCGACAACCGTCTTTTGCGCGATCGTCGCGCCGACAGTAGAAGTTGTCGTTTCGACCACCGGCTGGACTGCGGTCACCTCCACCGTCTGGGAAACCTCACCAAGGTGAAGAAGGAAGTCGAGCGACCGCTGGCCCCCCACGGTCAACACGACACCCCTTTGCTCCAGACTGGCAAAACCGGGAGCGGATACCTTCACCGCGTAATTGCCAGGCTGCAGGTTCGAGGCTGTATAGAAGCCGCTCTCATTCGACGTAACATTCCTAACAGTCCCCTGGTCAACACTCGTTATGCGGACCTTCGCATTGGGAACGATGGCCCCGGACTTGTCCGTAATATTGCCCGACAGCGTGGCGGTGCTCAACTGGGCATGCGCTGCCCACACGGTAAGAATCACCAGTAACGCCAGCACAAGCTTTAAGCTGATATTTTCGAATGATTTAGCCATCGTAAGCCTCTCTTGAACTTGATTGAACTGGCGTTTTTCGTCGCCTGTGCAAGCTGCCGCCAGCGGCTGTCATTGCTCGATAGGTCTGGGGTCATTCCTGAGCCGGATTCTTAGTCGAAAGAAGGCTAGTGATGGTATGCGGTTTCGTCCTTTCGAAACTCTAGAAAAAATCTTAAGAAATTCTTTCAACCCTCTGGAGCCCACACGATGGATGAACCGAAACCCAAAAGCTTAAGCCAGCTTTAAGGTGAGGACCCTCCGTTCGATGTGGTCCTCGGCATGGGTGGGGAGAATGCGCAGACCCAGCGAAGAGGAAGTTCGGCGGTTGATCCGGCCGGCCCCTAAGCATCGGAAAGTGACTTGAGTAAGCGGAACAGCTCTTTTTTTGATTCGAATCCGATTCCAGGACACGCCGGCAGCTCCACGTAGCTGTTTTCAACGGGAGTGTCGTCCGCGAAGCCTCCGAAGGGTTGAAAGATTCCGGGATAGGATTCGTTCCCCCCAAGCCCCAGGCCGGCGGCTATGTTCAGCGACAATTGATGGCCGCCATGGGGAATGCAACGACTCGCAGACCATCCGTACTCCTTCAGCATCTTCAATGTCCGCATGTATTCGACCAGGCCATAGCTGAGCGCACAATCGAACTGCAGGATGTCCCGATCGGGCCGCATAGCTGCGTACCGAATCAGATTGCGCGCGTCCTGAACTGAAAAGAGGTTCTCCCCCGTCGCCATGGGTCCCTGATAGTGAAGAGCCAGCTCCGCTTGCAATTGATAATCGAGCGGGTCGCCGGCCTCCTCGTACCACCGCAGGTGGTATGGCGCCAGAGCACGGGCATAAGCGATCGCTGTCTCGAGGTCGAACCGTCCGTTGGCGTCGACCGCCAATTGGTCTCCGCCTTTCAATATGCTTAGGACCGATTCGATGCGCTTGAGATCTTCCGCCAACGACGCTCCGCCAATCTTCATCTTCACTACGGAATAACCCCGGTCGAGGTAGCCCTGCATCTCCTCCTGTAGAGCCGATGGACCCTTCTCGGGGTAGTAGTATCCGCCTGCGGCATAGACGAAAACCTTTTTGTCGGCGACTCCACCCCGGAAACGGTCGGCAAGAAGACGATACAGCGGCATGCCGGCAATCTTCGCCACGGCATCCCAAATCGCCATGTCGAGGACACCGACTGCCACCGACCTCTCGCCGTGTCCTCCCGGTTTCTCGTTCCGCATGACGACGTCCCAAACCTTGAATGGATCGAAGTTATCGCCCGAACCGTCGATGAGACTCTCGGAAGAGGCAGCGATCAGCCGCGGGATGAAGCGGTCGCGCAAGAGACCGCTCGGCGCATATCGGCCATTGGAATTGAACCCGTAACCGACAACACGTTTGCCGTCGCGCACTACGTCTGTGATAACTGCCAGCGCGCTTACCGTCATCTGGCTGAAGTCGATGTAGGCATTGCGAATATTCGACTTGATGGGAACGACGGTCTCCCGAACATCGACGATCTTCATTCGTTGCCTCGCTTTCGCGCACCGCACCGCCAGGAAATACCGGATCAGCGTTAGGACAACTCCGGTTCTCAGCGCCCGTAAATCAGCACACGAAACGTTCCGGGAATCGGTGACCGCTGGGGCTTCGGCTTTTCCCGCGTTGGCGCAGGAACAGGGCCAAAATCCGCGGTGGTCAGAAACAGGTAGTGCGTCTTGGGATCGATATTCATCGTCTTGGCGCCATACTCGGTTTTCACGGTTTCGACATCCGAGAGTTTGTCCGGGGAATCCTCATGCAGGATGTGAATCTTTCCCTCGCGGGTGGAGATAAACAACAGCCCTGTTGCGGGCTCGAAGACGACGGCATCCACGCCAGCGCTGATGGGCAGGGATTGGAGAATTTTGCCGTTGTCCGCATCCATCATGTCGAGGATTTGGGGATTGCGGCCGGCGGAAAATAGCCGCCGGTGCTCACGGTCCATCCCCATGCCCACCGGCGCTCCGGCCGGTGCTACCGGCCAGCGAGCTTTGACGGTGAGCGTGCGCGTATTGATGACGGCCACTTCGTTGTTTTCTTCAATGTCGTCATAAATGGCGCCCTTGCCATCGGCGGCAGGATATTCCGGACCGCCTCCCAGGTCGACGACTTTCACTACCGTTTCCTTGTTCGGATCGATCGCAGTAGCGTTCTTGCTGTCGCCATTGAAGGTAAAGACAAGCCCGGACGCGGGATCGTAAACGATGGAATCTGTGTCCGGAAAATTTTTGATTCGGCCCGTAATCTTCAGGGTCTTCAGATCGAAGACCGCCACCTGGGCCGCATCGCCATCGGTGATAAATCCCTTCCCCAGCTTTGGAAGGACGAGGACGCCATGGCAGCGCTTCAAGCCGGAAATGGTTCCCACGACAGAGAAGTTATCGGCGTCAAGCACTTTAACCTCGGTGCCATGCGTGAGATAGACGCGCCGCCCCACGGGATCTACCGTAACGTAATCGAAGTATTCGCCGCCGCCCGGTGCTGCACCCAAAGGAATTCTCTTCATCAGGTGATAACCCGGCCCAGCCGGACTGGCCAGGGCCACCGTCCCAGATAGTACGAAGTAAATGAGTGTCAGAAACAATAAGAACCGGTTCATCCTGATCCTCGCTTTAGTTATTGAGTTTCGTGCCGCGTCTTTGAATCCTGGACACAGCATTTTCCCGCGTTTTCATGACTTCTCAAGTTCGCTGCAGTGCGGGCCGAAGCTCGCGAATATCTTTCATGCTTTCCAGAGCGAACACCTTGTCGATCAGAGTCGAGCAGCTTGCCTCGCCGAGCACCGGCGTGATGAGCCCACGCGCCTTCGCTACCACTTCATCGCGACTCATGGGGTTCTCGGCCGTGCCGCGGACGTCACGGACCCAATCGGTCAATTGTGTGCCATCGGTAAAGGTCAGCTCGACGATCGCCTCACGCCGCGGCCGCCGGGCATCAATCCGGGGATCAGAGACGAGCTCCACCTTGGCGCGCTGGCGCAGCACGGCCGGGTCCTGCATGCGCGCTTTGTTATGGACCGAAGCGAAAGTGACAGTCTTGTCCAGCAGCATGATCGCCACTAAGTACTGCAGGCAGATGTCCGGCATCTCGCGATTGCTCACCGTGTTCACTTCGTCGGTGGCCAGCCGCACAGTTACCCGCTTCACATCGTCGGCGGTGAACGTGCGTTGCTTGAAGAAACCGGTGAGGGCGTCGAGCGGGGCCTGGATGGGCGATCCAACGGTCCACTTCTTGATATTCGTCCGGGTTATCTCGTATCGCTCACCGAGCTTCTCGACCAGTTGTGACGGGTCGGCTTGCATCGTTCCGTTTTCCCTGGGAGCAAAGGCTTCAAAGAAATTGTCCGGGCCGGAGAAGATATCTTCCACGCCCGTAAACCCCGAGCGAACCAGCATCGCGGCGGTGACTGCGCCGGCCGCTGGCTTGCCCCCGAAGAGAAATGCCTTCTCCATGTGCACATCGTCACGCTTCCATGCGCCGAACCCCGATACCTGCTGTGCGCTATAGTCCAGCAGAAACCGGCACTGCTGGGTGTTGAGGCGCGCGGCGCAACCAGCCGCCGCACCGGCGCCGAAGACCGCGACGGTGCCGTGCGTGCTCCTATGGGTGAGCGCCTCGTAGGCTGGCCCGCCCATGCTCATCGTCACTCGAGTCCCGACATCGTAGCCGAGAGTGACCGCGCGCAGGAATTGTGTTCCGCTGATTCCAAACTGCTCGCCAGCCGCCAACGCAGCTGGAACGATGGAGACACCGGGATGCGAGCGCGAAGGGCCGTGCGAATCGTCTGTCTCGTCGGAATGAGCCAGCACGCCGTTCGTCAGTGCTGCCTCAATAGGCCCGCAGACGATATTCGAGGCGGCCACCGTTGCCACCTCCTTTCCGCCATAGGAGCGAATAAACCCAAGTGCGGCGCGGCCCGGCAGCAGTCCGGAACCGGAAATCATCGCGGCCAGCGTGTCAAGAATATGTTGTTTCGCCTTCTCAACAACTTCGTCCGGCAGCGCCCGTTCGGCTGCTTCGCTCATGTATGAGCTGAGCTTTTCCATCACCGGACTGACAACTTGTGTGGGGGTGTCCTGTGCCGCGCTGTCCTGCGCAGGGCTGTCCTGGCTGGCGGAGCCCTTGGCAAACGCGACGAAGGGCGGAAGCACTGCCGTTGCAATAGCCGCGCCTGCGAACTCGAACAGCCCGCGCCGAGTCAACATTGCGTGGGCACTCTCGATTCGCGCATCCTTCTCTCCGTTATCTCTCATACTTCGTTCTCCTGCGAGCATTGGCTTCTTGTCTTTCTGCCCCTGTGAAAAGAGCTTGAATCGCATCTACCGCTCACCGATCACTCACGCAGCGCAAGAGCCTCCCTCAATGCCGCGCCATCGATCTCTTTCTCCGAAGACGCAATCACAATCGTGCCGACACCATTCCCGATCATGTTCACCAGGGCCCGGAACGTACTCAGAAACCGATCGATCCCAAGAATCAAAGCCATCCCCGCAACAGGAATGGTCGGAACGACGATCAGCGTGCCCACGAGCGCGATAAATCCGGCGCCCGCCACTCCACTGGCTCCTTTGGAGGTGAGAATGGCAACCGCAAACAGCGTCAACTGCTGCCCGATCGATACATGGGTGTTCGTAGCTTGCGCGACGAAGAGCGCGGCCATCGTGATATACAGGCTGGTGCCATCTGTGTTGAAGGTATAGCCGGTAGGGACAACCAGGCCGACGAGAGCCTTGGAACAACCCAGGTTCTCCAGCTTTTCCATCAGCGTCGGAAGAGCTGATTCCGAGGAACTGGTCGCAAGGACCAATAAGATTTCTTCCTTGATGTACAGCAGGAACTTGACGACATTGAAACCTGCGAACCAGGCCACCGCGCCCAGGATAATAAAGACGAATATCCCGCAAGTGACATAGAAAGTGAGGATCAATTTCAGCAGCGGCCCAAGTGAAGTAATCCCATATTTCCCTACCGTAAACGCAATCGCGCCAAAGGCGCCTACGGGCGCCAGACACATCACCATATTCACCACGCCAAAGATCGCGCCCGTCACTGCGTCTATCACGCGGACCAAGGGGGCGGCTGCTTGCTTTCCCATTGCCGCAATCGCCACGCCGAACAGAACGGAGATGAAGACAACCTGAAGGATGTCTCCTTTGGCAAAGGCGTCAACGATAGTATTTGGGATGATATGGACCAGGAATTGCGTGGGGCTTTGCGCCTTTGCCGCCCCGGCGTAGTCGGCAACCGTCTTGGCATCCAGAGTAGCGGGATCGACATTCAGCCCTGTCCCCGGATGCACGACATTGCCCGCGATCAGACCCACAAATAGCGCCAGCGTGGATACGATCTCGAAATACAGTAGGGCCTTCCCTCCAACCCGCCCCACCTTTTTCATATCCTGCATTCCGGCGATGCCCGTGACGACCGTGCAGAAGATCACCACTGTAATCACCATGGTGATCAGCTTGATGAATCCGTCTCCCAACGGCTTCATCGCGACGGCGTGAGCCGGACTGAAACGTCCCAGCGCCACTCCCAGAAGGATTGCGACAGCGACCTGCACCCACAGGCTCTTATGGAACGGCTTACGCTTCTTCACCGTTTCGATGGTCGCCGTGCTCATACTCTGTCCCTGATCCTGCTCCGGGGGCGCGTACTGGTGTGAGTGCAGAGGTTTCAAGGGCGGTCACATCTCCTTCGATCAGGCTCGCCCGCAACCACAAAGCGGAATTCAGGATCTCCGCTCCGTGGCGAATAGGGGTGAGACTCTTCAGCTCCTCCTGAGCCGCGGATGTCAGACCTCAATCAGGCATTAAGAAAATCGGCCGGATCCGCTGTCTATCGTGAGGAACCTGCACACGTACAAACTTCTCGACTAGCGTTCTCGGCTATGCCTATAATTCCGCGCTGCAAAGGTTTTTTGTGGCTCAGCAGCCGCCACCTTAAATTTGTGGCCGCTGGAATTCCTTTGAGAATGCCAAAAAAAATCTTAAGGAATTGTTTAACGCTATGTCGTCCAGTATCAGTCACTTGTATGAATTCGGAACCTTCAGACTGAACCCGTCGCAGCGCCTTCTGCTGCGCAACAGCGCGCCTGTCTCGATCACACCCAAAGCATTCGATCTCCTTGTTGTGCTGGTGGAGCAAAGCGGGAAGCTGCTGGACAGGGATACTTTGCTGGAAACCATCTGGCCAGGCGTTTCCGTAGAAGAAGGCAATCTCTCCGTGACCATCTCTCACCTCCGGAAGGTGCTGGGAGACGATCGCGGCAAGCAGGAGTACATCGAGACTGTATCCAAGGGCGGCTATCGCTTTGTCGCGCCGGTCGCGGAGCGATGCGATACTCCGTCCGACTCAGCGGCCATCCCGGTCGACAGCGTGCAGTCACCAGGTCACGAAGACCTCGCCGAACGCAATCACCATGTGAATTTGGCGCAACACCACGAGTTGCCGGAGGTAATCGCGCCGGCGAAGAATGCGCCCGTCTGGCAATTTCTAATTGTCGCCGGGCTCGTGCTTGCCACTCTACTTCTGGCAAGCCGCTCGATAGCCGTCAAACGCGCAAACCTGTCGGCAAACAATGCCGGTCCCATTAAGTCGCTGGCTGTTTTGCCCTTCGAGACCATCGGCGTGAAAAACGACGATGAATATCTTGGGTTGGGCACCGCTGACGCGCTGATTACCAGATTGGCCAATACCGGAAAGATCCTTGTGCGGCCTACCAGCGCGATTGAGAAATATCGGCACACCTCTTTGAGCCCCCAGGCTGCAGGAAAGGAACAGGCGGTAGACGCCGTGCTCGATGGCAGAATCCAGCGCGAGGCCAGCCGAGTCAGACTGACGGTTCAGATGGTCAGAGTTCGCGATGGCGCCCAGCTTTGGGCCGGAACTTTCGACGAAGAATCCACCAACATCTTCACCCTGGAAGACGAGGTCTCCGAACGAATAGCGCATTCCATTCGGCTGCATTTCACAGATAAGGAAGAGAAAAGGTTCAACCAACGCCCTACCGGGAATACGGAAGCCTACGATGCCTTCCTCAAAGGCCGCTATTTCTGGAACAAGCGAACCGGCGAAGGTTTCATGAAAGGGCTGCAGTACTTCCGCGAGGCAATCCGGCTGGATCCCAACTTTGCGCAGGCCTACGGAGGAGTGGCCGATTGTTACGCTACCCTTGGCCTCTACGCCATCCTTTCTCCTCAGGAAGCCTTTCCCGCCGCGCGCGAGGCCGCCAGGAAAGCTCTCGCGATGGATGACAGCCTCGCGGGTCCCCATGCCGTTCTCGGTCTGATAGACCTTTACTACGATTGGAACGGACAAGAAGCTCAGAACGAATTCCGGAGCGCCCTCGACGCCGACCCGAACGATGTAATGGCCCACTCCTGGGGCGGCGAAAATTTAGCCGCCATGGGCCGGTTCCCTGAAGCCGTCGCAGAGGCGAAGCTGGCCCTGGACGAGGACCCGTTGTCTCTCATCGTCAACACCAATGCGGGATGGACATTCTATCTCGCCGGTCATTATGAAGAGGCGATTGAATTGCTCAAGAAGGCTATCGACATCGACCCGGCTTTTCCGCGCACTCACTTCCGGCTGGGAGAGGTGTATGAGGAGCGGGGTTTGTACGATCAGGCGGTCGTGGAACTCAAGCAGGCGGTGAAACTCTCCGGAGGAGATATTTATTATGAAGCCGCGCTAGGACACGCGTATGCAGCTTCGGGCCGGTCCAGCGCAGCCCATCAGGTCCTTCACACCCTTGCGAAACAATCGAAGCATCAGTACATTCCGGGATTCGCCATAGCGCTCGTCTATGCCGGCCTGAATGAAAATGACACAGCTTTCGAGTGGCTGGATAAAGCGTCCAACGATCACTCGACATCGATGGCATATCTGAAAGTCGACCCGGCGCTCAGCGGCCTTCGGTCCGACGCCAGATTTGCGAATGTGGCCCGGCGCGTGAATTTCTGAGAAGCCTTTTTGAAGATTCCCGCTAGTTACTTCATAAATCAATAATGGCGTGCGATTCGCGACCCCCTAGCTCGCAAAATACCACGCAGCAACGGGTTTAACGGACTGATGGAATTGCGCGCAGAT
>DASRRN010000322.1:0-10625 GCA_035695685.1 Acidobacteriaceae bacterium
GCTCGGAGCCACGGTGCTGATCCTGCTGCTTACTTGTGCGAACATCACCAGCCTGCTGCTCGCGAAAGGAGAGTCCCGTACACACGAATTGGCAGTACGCATGGCGCTTGGGGGAAGCATCGGGCGGGTGGCGCAGATACCGCTAGTCGAAGGAATTGTGCTCTGCTTCGGCGGCTGTTTGCTGGGCCTACCGCTGGCAATCGTCATATTGAAACTCCTCATCCGGTTGGCTCCCATCAATGTGCCTCGTCTGGCTGATACCAGAATCGACCTGCGTGCCGTGTTGTTTGAAGTTGGGCTGGCCCTGGTATGTGGACTGGTGGTGGGCGGATTGAATGGCCTTCAAGTCTTGAAGCGCTCGCCTCAGGAAGTACTTTCTGAAAGTTCGAGAACGACTTCGGGCCCACCACGAGCCAAGCTGCGCAGCGCATTGGTAGTCGGGCAGATTGCACTTGCGGTCATTCTGGTGAGTGGGGCTGGCTTGATGCTGCGGACGTTTGTCAACCTCCTGTCCACAGATATTGGCTACAAACCAGACCACGTGCTGTACGCTATTACCGTCCTGCCTCCTTCCCGGTATCCCAAGCGTGCCGATGTGGAACTTTTCTACAACAAGGTGCTGGACCAGTTGCGGGCTAGACCTGGAATTGAATCCGCCGCGGCCTCTACCGCCCTTCCGTTGATCGGCGAGTATAACGGCGCCAAGTTGCAAACCACGGGAATGTCCGGCGGAGATAGAGCCCCGGAGGTCGTTGCTGTCAACGAAGTTTCCCCTGGTTTTCTAGAAACAATGGGCGTACGGATTATCGACGGCAGATCGATACGCGAGACAGATACAGCGGATGCGCCAAAGGTAACTGTTATTGATCAGGAATCGGCAGCACGATTGTGGCCGCACCAGGATCCGCTGGGAAAGCTGATCAATATGGACGATACACCCAAACCCGTCTGGCGTGAGGTGGTCGGAGTCGTCGCACCGGCACGCAACCGGTCCCTCGACATTGCCCCGCGTCCCTCTCTCTATCTTCCGCTTTCCCAGGGGTCGAGCGGAATCAGCTTTCTGGTCGTCAAAAGCTTGGCTTTGCCTGCGGAGACGATTCGCTTGCTGAAAAACGTGGTCGCCGACGTTGATCCCAATCAGTCTGTCTATTTTTCCGAGACCTTCGCGCAGTTGATCCAGGACTCGATTGCCACCCGGCGCTTCCTTTTTCTGGTCATGGTGTTTTTTGGGGCGGCCGCCCTCACACTTTCCACTCTCGGCATCTACGCGTTGGTTTCATTTCTCGCGGCAAGCCGTGTCCGGGAGTCCGGCATTCGGATGGCTCTGGGAGCAACGCGGGGAAGAATCGCCTGGCTGGTTATTTTTCAGGGAATTCGACTCGCACTCATCGGCACAGCGGCGGGATTGGTTGGATCGATCTTTCTGAGCCACTTCATGGTTAGTCTCCTGTTTGGCGTCAGACCATTCGACTTGAGCACATTACTGTCTGCCGTCCTGGTCTTGGGCGGCGCGACCACATTGGCGGCACTCGTTCCTGCATATCGGAGCGCGCGGCTTGAACCAATGCAGGCGTTGCGGTCGGAATGATAGACCGTCGCGCGAGGCCGGACTTCCCCCGTCCCTTACAGGCTCGATCTCTTCGCTCGCAGCGTGCCTTACGCCGAACCGCTTGTGGCAGTGGGCGAGACGCCGTCCAGTTCCGCGGCGGAATCTACGTCCAGGTACACCGTGACATCCGGATGGGTGCGGAGAAGAGTCGAGGGGCACGCAGTCGAAATTGGGTCGTGAACCGTGCGACGGATCACCTGCGCTTTACGCGGGCCCGGTACCGAGGCAATCAGCTTGGGTACATGGAAGACCGTCGGAATCGTCAACGTGAGCGCTCGTTCGGGTGCTTCCTGCCAACTCGGGAACCAGCCCTCGGCTACCTGTTGCTGACGGCACATTGAGTCCAGCGTGACGATCTTCATTTCCAGCGGGTCGTGAAAGTCAGCCTCGGCTGGTTCGTTAAAGGCCAGGTGCCCATTCTCGCCAATCCCGAGCAGGCAGAGTTGCGGCTCTGCAACGTGCAGCTCCTTGATGTAATCCCGGCATACGGCGTCAAGATCATAGGCGGTCCCGTCCATCTCAAAAAAGGCTCCCATGCTCACACGCTGGGTGAGCCGTTGGCGCAGAAAGTAGCGAAAGGAAGCTGGATGATTCTCATCCAGCCCGACATATTCATCCAGATGAAAGCCGCGCACTTTTTTCCAGGGCAAACCGGCCGTTGAGGTGAGGAACTCAAGCGTGTCGAATTGGGCGGCGCCTGTGGCAAAAATAACGCCAACCTGGTCGCGAAGCTGGCCTAACCGCCGAAGCTCTGCCGCTACCGCAAGGGCGGCCGCCTCACCGGCGGCCCTTTTGCTGGGGTAGATTTTCAGCTTCATCTTCCCAGCGGTCAGAGAGGTGACCTGATCTTTCGTCATTTCCATAGTTACCTTCCGAGCATTGCTCTTAGTTCCGTCCGGAGTCTCGAAATGGGGGGAATGCGGCCAAGCCAGGGGCAACGACCGGCTGCCAGCCCAGAGCACCGTCAGTTGTCCCTTTTACCACGAACCGAGCTTCCCACTCTAGCGAGGGGGACAATAAATCTTACGGATGGGAGGGTCAGGCAAGGGATGAAAGGTGCTAGAAGCCGTTTCTGGTTCTCTCAGCCATTTCGAGCGCAGCGGCCACCTGTGCCAACACTTTATCTGCGGCCAGTGGCGGAGCTCCGGCCAAGTAAAAGTCTCTTAATCGCATCAAGGCAGCCGCCAACAGGTCACTGCTCTCTATCAATCGTCCTACGAAAGCCTCTATCCGGACGACGGCGTGTTGCGGCTCCTGCGGTTGCGAGAACTCGATTAGCTTCCCCGACTTTTCCGGCGGGTTCATGATGGAATGATTATGCGTCAAACTGGGCCGTATTCCGTTTCGAGGCACAATATGGCGTGCCTCAAAGGCGATATTGTGCCTTTTGAGAGACGTCGGATTGCTGATTCTCCTCTGCGTTGATGGTCCAAAAGGCAAATACTGACATAACAGGGGCTAAAGCCCAATTCTTTTTCAACCCTTATGGCCCGTTCGCTCAACAAAACCAAACTCAGTTGAAATACCCCCTTCGTTCCTGAAATGTAGAAACTCCACGTCATAGGATCCACAATGCTGGGATCCACAATGCTGGGATCCACAACGCGCCGCCGGAAGCCGGGATCACCGCATGGATGCTAATCGCGTGCGGACCGATTTCATTGCCCGCTGAATATGCGTCTTCACGGTGCTCAGCGACATGCCAGTGGCGACTGAGATTTCCTGCGGTTCCATGTCATCCAGGAAGCGCATGATGAAAACTATCCGCTGTTTCGGAGATAGAGACAGCAATGCTAACTGAACGTGTTTGGCTTGTTCGCCAGCCAGCATTCTTGCTTCTGGCGATGGCTTCTCACTGGCTAGCGGAGAATCCACATCGGTGAGGTCCACGGCTGCCAGGCTCGCCCTTTTCCAGAACTGAAACTTCTGCAGGCGCTGATAATCGCGCATAACATTCAATGCGATCGCATAGAGCCAGGTGCTCACGCTGCAGTCACCGCGAAAACCTTCTCGCGCGTTATATGCCTTCATGAAGCAGTCCTGAACGACTGTCTCGGCGAGATCCTGGTCCCCCGTAGAGAGCGAGACCAATCGCAATAACCTCGCCCTGTAGGTTCTTACCAGCAAGTCAAAATCATCCATTTCTGAAATGTGAAGGCTCCGGATCGAGGCTGGTGTATCCCGGCTCAAGACTCAGAGCATCACACTGCAAGATTTCAGTAGCAGCATTCGGGATGGGCCGGCGCCTGCGTGATTGCATCCACTCGTTGAGACGGGATTCCGCGCAAGGTGATTACGCGCGACGTGCGATGGATCGTTCTTTCTTGGGCTCGCCTCGCTCACAATCGTGAATCGTCCCCCTGCCCTTACGCGACTTGGGGAGATACTGCTTGTCCGCGAAAGCCCAAGGGAGGGGTGTAACCCGCTTTCAGCGAATAACCGTCTATCAGTCATATGCATGCCACTCACGCATCGAGCGTCCTCCGTTTTACTGGAAAGGAGCGCGCGGCTTCGGAACTCGATGACATCGACCAGCTCGTTGAGCGACACCGCTCCCGTCTGCTGCGTTTTGTGGCCTTTTCGGTTGGCGATCAGGATCTTGCTCAATCCATCGTTCAGGACTGCTTCATGAAGGCGTATAACGCGCGAGAGACATTTCGCGGCGAATGCAGTATTCAGACATGGTTGAACCGCATCGCCCTAAACATGATTCTGGACCACCAGCGGACACAGAAATTCCGCTTCTGGAGATCATTTCGCAAGACGGCGCTGGACATCACAGAGATTGCGTCCAGCTTGCCAAGTAAGGCGCGCACTCCGGAGAAAAGCCTCCTGATGCAAGAGCGCGTGGCCCAGGTGGCAAAGGCGCTCGAATCGCTATCGTTCAATCAGAGAACCATTTTCCTGATGCACTTTCAAGAGGAGATGAATATACCGGAGATATCGTTGGCCATCGATATGTCTGTGAACACGGTGAAAACACACCTGCACCGCGCGGTGAAGGCAGTGCGGGAAAAGATCGGAGAAATGAAATGACCGGTCAGCACTTAACAGACGAGCAGTTTACGGAACTACTCTCAGGCGATTGCCCTTCAGATGCCAGCCGGCATATGCTGGCTTGCACGCAATGCCAGCGTGAGTTCGAGCGCGTGCAAGCCTCGATTGAAAACTTCATAACCCTGAGCCTGGAGTGGGCAGAACGGCGGGCTTCGGCATCGATCCCACCGCCGTCGGCATTGGTTCGCGGATGGCAGTCAGCGAGCTCGTGGGCTGCGGCGGCTGCGGTCCTGGCCGCGGCAGTCCTTTTCGGAGTACATCAAAAAAGAATCACGACGCCAGAAGTTACCACCGTGGCGAGCAGTCAGCCAGGTGAGTCCGCGTCTGAAGTCGCAGATGACAACCGGCTTTTGATGGCCATCGATAAGGAGCTCCGCTGGCAGACGGAATCGCCTATCTCCATCGACGACCTGACCACCTCGGCGAGAAAGTCGCACTCCCAATCGACACGCAGGTTAACGAACTAATGCACGGCAGGCGATCCATCGTTGCTCACATTCTGGTAGCGGGATGGTTGACCCTGGTTCCCAGCTCAGTGATGCTCGCGCAGAGGGCGGGCGGAGGAGGCCCGTCTCCCGGCGGTGGTATGCCTGGTGGGGAAAGGATGCCGGGCGGGGGAAGCATACCCGGAGGTTCCCCGAGGGATATGGAAGGTCCGGGAGACACCCGCGGCGGTCTCCCATCGAGTACATCCGCTCAGCCAAACACTGGCATGAGCACCATGCGCGGCGGAGTGCAACTTGGCCCTCCGGTCCGCTGGTGGGACGACAAGCACTATGCCAAGGCTTTGCACCTGCGGCCCGAGCAGCAAAAGCGGATGGATGCGTTATTCGACGACAATCGGGCCAACCTGGTAAGCCGCTACCAGACTCTGCAGCAGGAAGAGTTAAAGATGGAAACTCTCAGCCGGGCGCAGACGCTCGATGAAGGCGCCCTGTTCGCCCAGATTGATCGCGTCGAGCAAGCAAGAGCAGATCTCCAAAAAGCAAACACCCATCTGATGCTCCAGGTTCGCAACGAAATGGATACAGACCAGATATCGCGCTTTGATGCCTCCCGTTAGTTCGCCACTTCTTTAGGCAACAGCGCGCAAGCTCCGTAAGCTCTTTCCATCGCTCCCAACGATTTGTCGTTCTACTTCCCCGGTAGGTCTTTCAACAACGAACAGTCCAATATTTCTATTTTCTGGCCGCCGTCACCTATTAAGAGACAGGCCACGTCTGGAAGGATAGGCACGGCCAAGAAATTCCAGCCATCGCGCTAAGGGACAGATTGAGGCCAGGCTGGTTGCCGAGCAGATCCGGTTCAAGCCGGCAGTGAAAGATGGACAGCCCACGGACCACGTCACCTACATCCACATTCTCTTTCAACTCGCGTGAAACGCAACTGTTACCAGATCGGTTGGGATGCAATGATAACCATTTGTAGTAGCGTAACCTGCCGCAACAGATGCTTTGTAATGACACTGCTCTTGTTCTCTACTTTGAGTGCCCGGGCCCGGAAGCCACACATTATGGCACTGACTCCGCCCACCCCGGCGCAGGCCGCCCTCATCGATAAAGCCGTTGCCAATGAGAAGGTAATGATGAAGGAGTTACAGAAGCGCGTTCCCATGGTTCAGACATATATCCAGAACGTGAAACCCGATGCCAGTCTTGCAACCGTCCCGGTGTCGGATGAATACATCTTAAGCAGAGTCGATTTCGACAAGTCTTTTGAGGCAGATGGCTACCGTGAGAAAAGGAAGGCACTCTTACAGGGATCCGTAGGCGCTCTGAGCGTTCTCAGCAAAGCTCTGGGGCTCACTGCGGAATATGTGCCCACCGGCTTCATGGACATGATGTTCATCGATAGCGCGAATTTCGATCGCGCTCACTATGACTTCGGCTTCGTGCGCAATGATTTTCTGGGCACCGTTCACACTCAGGTATTCGATGTTTTGCCAAAGGACAAGACCGGAAGCGGACGATTTACAGGCCGCATCTGGATCGAGGATCAGGAGGGTGACGTGGTTCGCGTGAACGGCATATTTACCGGCAACGCTCATCTTGATCGTCCGCGCTATTTTCATTTCGATAGCTGGCGGGTGAACCTGCAGCCAGGCGTCTGGTTGCCGGCAGAGATCTATGTCGAAGAGACTCACGGCAATAGGTTGGATGATGAGCCTGACCTTCGGGCCCGGACCAGCTTCTGGGGATACTCGCTAAAGCTGCCGAGTCATGAGTCGGAAAACACTGCCATTCAGATCGACAATGTCACGGACAATAGCGACCAATCGCAGGACGTGAGCCCACTGCAGGCGAGTCGGGCATGGGTCGCGCAGGCCGAGGCGAATGTTCTCGACAGACTGGTGCAAGCTGGGGTGCTTGCCCCGCCGAGCGATTTCGACAAAGTGTTGGAAACCGTGACCAACAACCTCATTATCGGAAATAACCTGGCGTTGGCGGAAGCGGTGCATTGCCGCGTATTGCTCACCGCACCTCTTGAATCGCTGGCCGTGGGCAACACCATCCTGCTCAGCAGAGGGCTCATTGATGTGCTGCCCTATGAGGAAGATCTGGCCGCTGTTCTCTCGTTTCAACTGGCGCATATTACGCTGGGGCATCACGTCGATACCCGATATGCGTTCAATGACCGGCTGCTGTTTCCAGATGAGGTCACGTTCCAACGAATTACGATGAACCACTCTGTCAGCGACGACAGTGTGGCGGCAAAGAAGGCCATCGAATTCCTGCGCAACTCCGTCTACCATGACCATCTGGCCAACGCGGGACTATTTTTTGCGCAGCTTCAGAACAGGTCCCGGCAGCTGAAGGCTCTGACTACGCCGCGGATTGGCGATTCGCTGCTGAGCGCGGATGGGACACCATGGCTGGTTGAATTGACAAAAGACTCGCCCAAACTTGACTTGGATAAGCTCGACCAGATTGCAGCGCTGCCACTGGGGAGTCACTTGAAAGTAGATGCCTGGGACGATAGGGTTTTTCAGTTGAACGCGAAGCCGGTTCCGGTATTGAATGCTCGGGACAAGATGCCCTTTGAGGTAACTCCAATACTATTTCGATTGACCCGGTACGCAGAGCCTGCGACCGCCGCTAGTTCTGCAGCCGCTTCCGCGTCCACTGGTGGAGCAGCAGCGATAGCTGCACCGACCGCCCGAACCAGCGGAAATACTGCCCCTTCCGTGCGCAGCCAGCAGTGAAGCAAATAACCTTTCTACGTTCCCTCCCAGTTGAGCTGGATGCAGAACGGTACCCGGTGTACGCTGGTCCAAAACACGCAGTATCCTTACAAGCCCGAACCACCATCACCCCGCAGATGGAGAAACCGGAGAGCTTCGCCATCTATCTGAGAATACCGGCATGGGCAGGACCGGGCACGCAGCTAGCCGTAAATGGAAAAGGCACATCTGCTGCCTTAAAGCCTGGCACATTCGTACCAGTGCGCCAGAGCTGGAAGAATGGCGACCGAATCGAGTTCATTGTCGATCGACCGGTGCGACTGTCGTCCGTCGACCCGCAACATCCAAACCTTGTCGCCGTGCTCCACGGTCCGCTTACGCTCTTCGCGCTCGGCGATGTTCCGGCTGATCTGACCCGTACTCAGCTCCTGGCCACCGAGCAACGCGGAGTCGACGAATGGCAAATGCCTACTTCCGGGCAAGGCCTGAAAATGGTGCCGTACCCCGCTATTAAGAAGGAAACCTACAGGCTGTATCTGCCGGTCAAGACGTAGAAACATTACACCCAAAGAGCCGCGGAACCACCCACCCATTCGAGATTGCGGTTGTGGTCGACCCCCATCATCATGCCGCGGCCCATGCGGAGCAACGGAAGTACCGGCGTGATCTCTCCGCCTTCAGGCCAAACATACATGATGCGGATTTCGGCCTGGGTTATACCGTGCGGTGTCTCGATCACAGGTTCGAAACGAATCCGTTCCTGCAACATGTAGTGGTGACGCTGCCCCACGGGAATGGCATCGATATCAGCCTGCGTGGGATTGAACTTGATACCAAGCCCGGCGAAGGAATAAAGGGGCTTCAACACGAAATTTTCATTGTCTCGGGGCACGGTACTGTTTTGGTCGAGCAGCCACGTCCGGGGCACGCACTGGTGTTTGAGATAAGGGATGGAGAACTTGCTGATGCGGTAGTACCAGTTGGGATGGCCAGCCCATTCCACGTCAAGTGGCTCAGTCAGGTCAAATGGGAGCTCGATACCCTTACGTTCCAATTCATCCATGATGCAGCGGTTGTAAATGCGGTGCACCGGAATTTCGCGGCCGCCGTTTTCGTAGAAGAGGCCTTTGCCGCGCTTTTTCAGTTTGAGGATATCGACGATGGCGATACCCAGGTCGCGCTGGGTAAGCAGAAGGTCGCAGAGCGTCTTTTGCTTCTCCGGATGAATCTCCAGCAGGATGACATTCTCGGGATCGTGGCCGCCGACAATCTGCTCCCGCATCAGTTGCTGATAACGATCGTGGTTGTAGCCGCCGAGATAGATCCCCAGTCCAGCAGGCAAACCGTAAGACTCAATGTATTGCTTTGCCAGCTCCGGCTGGTATCCGTAAAGGGAAGGGAAGGCTTGTAGCTCAACCAGTTTGGGCTCGAGTTCACCGTTAGCGTTCCGCACCAGGCCGAAGTCAACTTGCAGGAACATGGGGCGCGGCGACTCGTTGGGAACGTTATACCGCGGCGGCACAGTAATGTCTGAGGCACGGCGGTATTCCGGATTGTTCACCAGTTGCAGAACCAGGTCCCGGCCATAGTCCGCCATTCGATCGAGCAGGGCTTTAGGAAAAAAACAAGGTGACTCGGATACTCGAAATGCTACATGTGTGCCGGCACGGGCCTCTAAGCTCTTGAGGAACTGCTGGTATTTCTCCGGGAGAAAGTTCCGGTTGAAGGCCTCGCGGAAAGCGGGGATCATTTTCAGTCCTTTGGCTAGTCCTCTATCAGGAATCGACCCTTATCCATGATCTGCCGCCCGTCTACCCAGATGTCGAACTTGCGGCCCACCACGTCAATGTGTGTGCCGGAGAACCATTTGGCTCCCGTGTGCTCGCCGTATGGATTGCCAAAGGCTATGTGGATGCCGGGGAATTTTTCGTCCTGCAGGATCTGGCCGATCACGTTCTTCAATTCAATGTTGGTGCCGATGGCAAACTCGCCTACGCGGTCGCTGTTTTCGTCGGTGTGGGTGTAAGCCCAAAAATCCTGTTCGAGTGCTTTATTCTCGCTAAAGACTTCGGTGATGCGGTTGTTCCGCATGCGGATGGTCAACGGCTGACGTTCCAGATCACCGTATTTGTCGCAGAGATAGTCACCGACCACGCCGTCCACTACGTACACGCCGTTCACTTCACCCGGTGAGGTGAAGATTTCGCCGCCGGGCAGATTGCCCCATTTGTCGGGGCTGATGATTCCACTGGTCTTGATCCAGTGATAGTTCGGGTTGAGCGCGCCCGTGAAGTCGCAGCCGGCGGCGGTCTTGCCGGTAATTTCCTTTGCGGTGCTGACAATCTGCATCACTTTGTTACTAAGAGCATCGACATGGTTGAAGTCGGCGCGCATGCCTTCGAGCATGATCTGACGATTGATGTTCACCATGTGGGCGTGGCGCATGTGGCGGCGGTTGACGATTGCTGTCATTTCCATGCGGGATTTCAGCTCATTGGTCTGCACCCGCACGGCGAAGATACTCACGTCGCTGGTTTCCATGTCTTCCGCGATCTCATGTGGCAAGCCGGCCAACGGCCGCGGAGCCAGATCTTCCAGCAGAAAGGCCTTGAAGGCACAGCCAAGCTTAATCAGTTGCTGCGCGATGCTGGCTGCTATTTCCCGGCATGCGTGGTCGGTGATCAGCGTGACTTTTTCCGAGGATTGAATACGCAGGCAGGTGTTCACGGCGTTATAAGCGCCGGGGGAGAATTGCGGATCGAATTCGATCCTGGTGAT
>DASRRN010000323.1:0-3028 GCA_035695685.1 Acidobacteriaceae bacterium
GATCGAGATGGAATGGAGCCTTTGAGCGGCTGCACCCCTGAGGGGCTGGCCCACGAAGCGATCGCCAATGCAATGCAATGGAGCTTCATGAATAAGGTGGGTGCACTCAAGACCCGGCCGTTGCTAATCGTCACTTCTGAGGATGCGTATGCTCGAGGAGACCAGGCATTCGCGGCCGCACTGCGACGCGCGGGAAACAGCCGTGTGGCTACGCTGCACCTGCCTACCGATCACGCCTACTCAGATCAGCGCGGTCCCCTGTCGAGCGCATTTCTTCGCTGGTTGGCGACCGTCGCCCCGCCGGCAGCCTCGCACTGAGCCCCCCGTACTACCGAGCCTGCGCGTGGGAATGGTGGTGGTGATGACGATGATGGTGATGGTGCTGCGCGAAAGCGGAGCCCGTAAAGAGTACGACCATGGCGAACAGCAAGGCTTTTTTCATGGCACTCATGATAGCAACAAAGGTGGGAGCTGACCGCCGGTTCAAGTCACCCTTTTGGGGTACACCCGTCCGAGAATGAACCTACCTGGTCAAGATAAGTCCTCGCTCACTGCGGTACCGCGGGTGTGCTGGGCGCCAAAAAAGAACACCAGTGCGATGAGCAGGTAAACGAAGTAGAGATAAGGCAGCCAGGAATAGGGCGGGTCAGGTACGGGATAAAGCGTTCCCGCCAGGGCCATCACCATCGAGACACCCCCCAGGACAGCGACGACTAGAAGAGTCAACGACAGCGCGCCCTGCCTTTTCAGCTTGAGCGGCAGCGCAATACAGGTGAGTCCGTAAATGGTGATGAAACCGTAAACCGCGAAAGACCCAAGCCAGCCATAGATATCAGTGCCTGAGAAGCCGAGAGAGATAAGAATCAGGACCGGCATGCCTACTACTGCGGCAGTGACCAGCACGGCCACATGTGGAGTTTCGTTGCGGTGATGGGTCCTGCACAGCCGCATCGGAACCAGCCGGTTATGGGCCATGAGCAGCAGGATGCGGGCGGCGGCAGTGATGCAGGCCAGGAGGCAGGCAAACATGCTGATCACCGCACCGGCGTCAATGATGAGGCCAAGTACAGGCAACGCAACCTGGTTTGCCAGGACGTGGACCGGTGCATCGGTCTTGTCGAAGGCGAGGCCGGCATTGCGAAAACCAAGCACTTCAGCATACGCAGCCAGGATGAAGAAGGCCCCTGCGCCCAGCGCGCACTGCAAAACTGCGCGCGGTATGGTGCGTAGCGGTTCTTTGGCCTCGTGACCGAGCGCGGTCGCACTCTCAAAACCAACAAAGCTGAAAATCGCCAGTACCAACCCCAGCCGGATGCCCGATATCGAACTGCCATGCAGCCGCAATTGCGCCCAATCGAGGTGCAGACCGTTCTTCCACAAAACCAATACCAGCACCACCACGATGCAAGCCACGGACACGCCTTGCAGCCACAGCATGGCTCGTGCGGAGAGCTTCACATCGCGGTACGCCATGGTAGCGGCTCCGATTACAGATAACAGAACCAGCAGGTCGGGCGCGATGGTGTGGCCGGTGAAGGATTTCAGCAGGATATTAGAGTACTGAACGAAGCCCCCGACTATCGATGAACCCGTGGCTACGTATCCAAGCACGAGGGCCCATGCGGCGATGGCGGCAACCATGGGCGGAAGTGAATCGGTGGCATAGCTGTAAAGCGAGCCGGGTGAGGCTGACCGTCGTCCAAGCGCCCCGATGAGCACGGCAATCAGCGTGATCTGGACGGTTCCGAGGGCATACGCGACCCAGGTTCCATTGCCGGCCAGGGCAAACACCAAAGGGATGGTCAGGACGGGCGAGGTGACGGGCGCGATGGCCGCGACCGATTGGGCCAGGGTTTCCCAGGGCGTCAGAATGTTATGGCGTAGACCGTATTCGGTCTGGCTCGTGGGAAGGTCCGATGCAAGTACAGTTGTGGTCTCGGGCGGCAGTGGTGGGTCTCCAGAACACTGGTTCAAAGTAACTGAATTTGCGAGCGACGATGAAGTCCGGGCGGAGGGCCTGAAGAGCGATGACACTAGTTTGCGGGGAAACGCGAGGGGAAGTCAAAGGATTTTATCGACGGTGTAGAGTGAGCAAAGGAGACTGGCATAAGGTGGCAACTCAGTTGGCCGGGCAGGCGCTTAGCCTCTATGATCTTCCCCGCAACGCGCGCGTCCATCTCATCAGCCTTTCCGAGAATGAGATTTACAAAGTAGTAGATCCTTCTGGCAGAGCTTGGGTTTTACGTTTCCAGCGGCCGGGATATCAGTCGAGGAGTTCGCTCGCTTCTGAGATTGCGTGGCTGGTTGCGTTGCGTCGAGATGGCGTGTGCGCGACTCCCGTTCCCGTAGCCGGGCTCAATGGAGAATGGGTGCAGATTGTGCCCCAGCCCACTGCTGAGGAATCGCGCAACGTCGTTCTTTTTGAATGGGAAGAGGGCGATCACCCGCGGATCAATATGGACCTTCGCCAATGTTTCAAGAGTCTAGGGGCAATCACGGCGCAGATGCACACGCATAGCAGAAAATGGCGCCGGCCGGATGATTTTGAGCGATTCACCTGGAACTTCGAGACCGCTTTAGGGGAGGCTCCACGCTGGGGCCATTGGCGCGACGCACTGGGTATGAACGCAAGCCGGCTCGATCTATTTGGCCGCACAGTCGAGTTGATCCGGAAACGCCTGGCCTGTTATGGAAGCGGCCCTGACCGCTTTGGTCTGGCTCACTGCGACCTACGGCTGGACAATGTACTTATGCATGGTAGGGAAATCAAAGTCATCGATTTTGACGACTGCGGTTTTGCTTGGTATATGTACGATGCCGCTACGCTGCTCTCGTTTTATGAGCACTTGCCCCACGCGCCCAGCCTCATCCAGCTGTGGCTGGAAGGCTATCGGACGGTGTCCGCGGTCAGCCGGATCGAAGAAGATGAAATTCCAACCTTTGTCATGCTACGGCGGTTGCTGCTTGTAGCCTGGGTCAGTTCCCATGCGGAAACCGGTCTCGCCAGGTCGCTGGGAGTTTCCTACAC
>DASRRN010000324.1:0-10613 GCA_035695685.1 Acidobacteriaceae bacterium
GATCGGGCCATATACGGGAAGCAGCCGCGTAGTAGTTTTCCGCCATGTTCTCAAAGGCCGTGCGGAACAGTGTGCCGACGTTCAGAGTCTTCTCGCTGATGTTTGTGATGCCGCCGCGCTCTTCGCACGGTCCAGGATAAAAACTCAGGACCACCTTCAGATCGGTGCTATGGACGCCCGCTGCGGCTGAAGCGATGTACGACCATGGCTCAGCCGGGCTCTCGCCTTGTGCCTTCGCGACCTCGGTGAGCAGGTCGACCAGAACGTTCAACGAGCGGCCCCGCGGGCAAATGGGAGATGGTATTGGCAAACTTCCCGTCAAAGAAGGGCCGGGTCTGGTAGTCGCCCGGTGCAAGAGCAGGGATAATGCAGCTCACCTGCGAGCCGGTAGAGATGTTGAGCGATAGCTCGTCCGGGGATGGAGAGCCCCCAACAAAGCACAATGATAGTCACCAACCGCAGCGAAGCAGGGGATGGCCGCCCGGCCGATCCTCATGCATCCAGCGGATTCCGCTTGTTTTCGTAGGGTTGGCCAGCGGATGGCGGAAAGGCCCAGCCTTTCGATCACACTCAGGTTCCATTGCGAGGTGGACAGCTTAAGCAATTCATACGTCATCGCGGTCGTGAGGTCGACCGACGGCGCTTCACGACATAGGGAGCTTAACGCGAAGTCCCCGAGCGACACTGGGATGAGACCAGGTTCGAGCTATCTCTGTTCCCCGAGCCAAAAGAGAAACGTTGCCGGTGACCCAACCGGCAACTCGTTGCCAAGTTCGCCGAGATACTGTGCGCCGATTCGTTCCTGAAGAATTTTATAATACGAACCCCCGCCACCAGGATGCGGTTGCAGGGCACGCTGGTCACGCCATCCAAAGCAGTTGGAGGCAGCCTGGCCGTGGCCGTTCATCATGACCATGGAACCCAACTGCGTGCATATAACCAGGCCCGTGCAGTCTGGCGCCAGGGTTGCCAGTTCCTCGATCAGCGTTCGCGTGCCTGCGAGCACTTGCCCGGGAGCAAACTCGCAGTACAGCGGATCCAGGCCGGGGGGCGCCTCGGGGAAGGGAATGCGTCGCACATGCTCGCTGCCGGATTTTCACGTGCAGTTCGTGCGCGGAGTCATTCCACCATCGGATTCAGCGGGTCCCCGGCAGCTTTTTCGTTCAAGGTATTGAACTTCCTTGACAGCCCTGCGAGCAAATTTCTAAAAGAAGAGGTTCCTCGCGGGTTACAGGGAGAATGAAATGAAGGGATTCAGCGCTAATCCGGGAATCCTGCTGGCAGCAAGTCTGATCGTTCTGACAACCTACGCGCAAGCACCCTCCAGCCCGAAAGCAGGTAAGGCTTCGCGCTCATCCGTGCAGGACCGCCTGACGAAAGCAGCGAACGCTAACCTGAAGGCAAATCACTTTCTCTTCACCGATTCGACAGACGGTTGGACGGCTTCTCCTGGGCTGTACGACTACTCGTTTGCAGCGGATACGGGAATCACGATGTTGAACTATCCCAGCTACTTCACTCCCGCACAGATACTGAACATCGCGGAGAAATTCATCGCCGCCAAAAATGCTGCCGGCGAATTCCCGATTTGCCTGAAGAAAACAGGAGCCGCCGAGGTCTACTACTCGGCGTGGGATTTGCTGCACCATCACGCCACCGGAGATGGAGCGTTCTATGTGCCACAGATGGAGTACCTTTACTACCAGAAAACAGCCGAAAAATCGGCGTTCCTGAAAGACGCCGTTGCAATGAAGACGGCACTCCTGGCGGTTCCGGTGAATCACGGCAATAGCCTCGTCCAGGTATTGGCGGGCGATCAGTGGGTTCCGTGGGGGTTCGAGGACATGGTCCGAAAAACGGGCGACGATCTTATGGGCTCCGTCTTGTACTACCAGGCTGCGACTGACATGGTTCTTCTCTACAAAGCCGTCGGAAACAACAAGGATGCCGAGTTGTTCGCCGCGCACGCCAGGCAGATTCGCTCCAGTCTTTCCGAACTTTGGGATTCCAGCACAGGCATGTTCTACGCAGCTACGGGCCAGAATAAACAGATTGATATTGAGGGTTCAGCCTACGCAGTCTTCGTTGGCGCCGCGAGTGCAGCACAAACAAAGGCGATCAGCACCTACCTGGTCAACAATTACGACAAGCTGACGATAAAGGGCTACATGCGGGAAAGCCCGATGGATTGGGCGCAGTGCTACTACATCCATGGAGGGCCTTGTTCCTTTGGTCCAGGTCAATATGACAACGGTGCTTGGTCGGTTGCTGACGGTTGGATCGCCTACACATTGGCTAAAACGAAATCATCCCTCGCCGTGAAGTTCATCACCGATTTCGCAAACAGTACTGACCCCACGCAGGAATACTGGGCCTGGGCCGGGGCAAAACCACCGCTCTCCGGGCAAAAATCCAATCTTGAATCGCCTTCCGGAGCATTGAGCTACGCCACCGAAAACGCTCAGCTCTTCAGTTCTCCCACCTCCAGTGCGGAGCATCGTTAGAAAGGCCAGAGAGGAATCCACATGAATCACAGACACATCATCACGCCCGCAGGTCGGAGCGCGGTCGCAGCCGGGGATGAAGAGAGCCGAAAGAGGCTGTTTGACGCGCGCAAACTGGTCGAAGCTGCGATGGCAAGGCAGGCCGCCAGGATCGTAGACGAGGCTCATCTGGCGAGATTGAAAGATGCGCTGGAAGCGAATCGCCGGGCGATCGGCGATCACCGCTTGTTCATGCAGACCGATATCGAGTTCCACCGGATTTTCTTTCAGATTTCCGGTAATCCGATTTTCGGTTCCATTCATGCCGTCGTGGTCGATTGGCTTATGAAGTGTTGGGGAGAGATCGAACGTGACGAGGTCACCGAACAGCTCGCATTTCAAGGCCATGCCAAGGTTTCCGATGCTGTTGCCCACGGCGACCCGGATGCCGCAGAACAAGCGATGAATCAACATCTTTCTGCCTCCTGGCCCATTTGGGCACGGCAATTGGGGCACAACTGAAGAGTCCGCACTCCTGATGCCGGGCAACCTGCCCATTTCGAGATAGCCAACCAGTCACTCCGGGTGGCGATACCGCCTCCGTCCCCCCCGGCCTTGCTGCGGGAGCGCTTTGACCAATCTCTGAATTTGTACTAGGCTTTTACCGTGTCAACCTATGATGCCAGTCGCAAGTGGCACCGGCTAGCCGTACAAGGAGGAGCATGAGCTTCGAGGCGGCTAAGGGCGAGGAAGAGGTAGGCACGCGGGCACAGCGGGCGTCCGCGAAGCGGATCGAGGAATTTGCCACTGCGGTGCTGGTTGCCGCCCGAACCGACCCCGCTGCTGCTCGCTCGGTTGCCGAAGCGCTCACTGAGACTTCTTTGCGCGGTGTTGACAGTCATGGAATCCGCTTGCTGGTGCACTATGCCAAGGTAGTTCAAACAGGCCGCATCAATCCCAGGCCTCAACTTACATTTACGCGCACTGATCGAAGTACGGGTATCGTCGATGCCGATAACGGCTTTGGCCACCACGCAAGCTACTTTGCCATAGATCACGCGGTCACGCTTGCACAGGAATCCGGCATTTCTGCCGTTTCCGTTATCAACTCTTCCCACTTCGGATCGGCTGGGTGCTACGTGCTCCCAGCGGCCGAGCAGGGATATATAGCACTCGGGGTATGCAATTCGGATTCATTCGTGCTTCCCCACGACGGGGTCAAGCCTTTTCACGGAACCAACCCGCTAGCTTTTGCCGCTCCGGTTGCTGGAGCGCGGCCGTTCCTGATGGATATGGCGACCAGCGTCATTCCCTGGAACCGGGTGCAAGACCTTATGAATGAAGGGCTCTCGCTTCCCCCGGATGTAGCGGTCGATACCGACGGTGCGCCCACCCAGGTTCCGGTCCGTTCCGCCGCTCTTTTGCCTCTGGGGGGAATCATCTACGGTTACAAAGGAGCGGCCCTCGCCAGCATGGTGGAGGTGTTGAGTGCCGTCATAACCGGAATGCCTCACTGCAGCCGCCTGCTCGGCATGGCCGGGCCGGATTTTGTAACCCCCCGCCGATTGGGCCACTTCTTCATCGTTTTCGATCCCAGGCGCTTTGTTTCGTCCGAGGTCTATGACCAGGCGATGGAGGCCTATCTCGGCGAATTGAGAGCAATGAATGGCCGCAAGGACATGAAGGTCATGGCTCCCGGAGACCGTGAATGGGCAGTTGAGGCCGACCGGCAGTTACACGGAATCCCCGTGGCCGACCAGCTCAAGATTGACCTCGACGAGCTTGCTGACAGCCTGGGCGTCGTGCGGCTTGAGTATCTCTAGCTGGGGTATTGCTCCCGACCGAGGAATCGGTAAACGATGAAAAAGGCTGCCATTTCTGGCATAACAGGTTGACACCACAAAAGCCTATATGACACTATTGGTCCGCGATTTCAATGGATGTTTGCTTCGCTGCCGGATTGCATGAAGAACCTGGGGTGAGAAGAGAAATAAGGGCAAACAGCATGTCCAGGCGCGGATCTATTTTGTTCTGTTTGGAGGATGGTGCGATGCGGGGATCGAGTTTGTCTATGCGTTGCCGGCAGCGGGTAGTCGTTGCATTGGCGCTCCTAACGTTCTTCGTAGCCGCTCAGCTTTCGAGCATACGGGTCAACGCGCAGGTGGAATCGGGAATCAACGGAACGGTCGCCGACGCTACCGGCGCCAGTCTTCCCGGTGCAACGGTGTCGGTGGAAAACCCTGCGACCGGCTTTACGACCAGTACCACTGCCAACTCCAGCGGAGACTTCACCCTTCCCGGATTAAATCCTGGACATTACACCGTCGCCGCGACGGCAGCGGGCTTCAAGAAGCAAGTGCAGACGGATGTCCTGGTGGAGATTGGCAAGATGACGCCAGTCAACCTGCAAATGACGCCTGGCGAGACCACCGAGACCGTGAACGTGGAAGCACAGGCGCTTTCCATCAACACGACTACGCCTGAGCTGGGCACTACGCTGGAACCCGCGCTGGTTAGCCAGCTGCCCATTGAGATTAACGGCGGTGCTCGCCAGATCGATGCCTTCGTCTTCCTCGCACCTGGCGTGCAGGGCAACGCATTTAACAAAACCATCAATGGCGGAGTCAATTTCGAAAGCGAAGTGGAGTTCAATGGGATTCCCGCGGTTCAGGCAGAGACCCCCGGCTTCCAAACCCTGCTCAATCCGCCATTCGAAATGATCAACGAGTTCCGCGTGGTCAGCTCGGCATTCTCCGCGCAATATGGGCTGGCAAAAGGCGCCGTTACCTATCAGACCGCTTCCGGCACCAACCGTCTCCACGGTGACGCCTATGACATCATTCGTAACCAGCTCTTTGATTCCGACGGTTTTTTCCCCACCGCTTTCGGCCCCAACGGAAGCCCCAGGCCTCCAGTCAACCAGCAGAACAACTACGGATTCACCGTAAGTGGGCCAGTCTGGATACCCAAGCTCTATAAGGGTCTGAACAGAACATTCTTCCTGTTCACAGACGATTGGTACCGCGAGAATCTCGCCCAGAAGCAGGTGGGAACGGTCCCGACCACTGCGATGAAGCAAGGCGACTTTAGCGGCTTTGTCGATGCCACAGGGAAAGTAATTCCCATTTACGATCCGCTCACCGGGCAGCCGTTTCCAGGAAACATCATCCCACAGACCCGCTTCAGTCCCTTGTCTGCGTCGATTCTGAAAGACATCCCTGATCCCAATCGTTCCGGTCTAAACGGCGGTAACCTATCGAATATAGGTCCGCAAATTCCTTCTTTGAGCATTAAGCAGAACTTGTGGGGCTATACCATCGATCACAAGCTGACCGATTCCCAAACTGTCCGCTTTTCCCAATGGCGCGCTCCGCTGAATTCCGCGACTCTTTCCTCGGCGAATGTCGCCCCCGCGACGAGTCCCATCTCCAGTCTCAATATTGAGCCGAGCTTGGGATCGGGCTGGCTGCTTAACTACGTCAAGACCTTCAATCCCAACCTGGTCATGACGTGGGGAGTCTCTGTCATCGGAGCGATTAACTCGCAACACAACGGTCTGCAAAACGTTAACTTCCCCGCCGTTGCCAACAGCGTGATCTTTCCCAATGTCCTCTTTGATGGACAGAACGCCCCCTCAACCTGGGGACAAGGCTTGATCAACCTGGTAAACCGAAAATTGGGTATTGCGGTAGTGAATAACTATCTGTGGACCAAAGGGCGGAACACGTTCAATATCGGGCTCGAATACCGCAAGGTCATCATGGACGACAACGAGTGTCTGGTGGCATGCGGTGGCACGTTCAACTTTAGCCAGCGGACGACGTCTGTTCCCGACGTAAACAATCCCAACTTTGGGTCGTACGGAAGTTCATTCGCGAGCTTCCTTCTGGGACAAGCAGATGGAGCCAGCCGGCAATCCAACAATGCACTGGCCATGCGTAGCTCTAGCTGGTCGCCTTATATTGAAGACGATTTTAAAGTGAATGATCGGCTGACGGTTAACCTTGGCCTTCGCTGGGACATCCTGATCCCGTTGACTGAGGCGATCGATAACCGTATCACGTATTTCGATCCCAACATTCCCAACCCGGGCGCTGACGGCCTGCTAGGCGCGGCCTCCAAGCTCGGTACCTGTACCGGTTGCGCCGGCGTGCGGCGGGCCGCCATCGACTGGCCCGCGGTTGGGCCGAGAGTCGGCTTTTCCTACAAAATCAATGACAAGACCCTGCTCCGTAGTGGATTCTTCCTGTCTATCCTGGATGGCGGCGCGTACGCGCCGGGAGACAACCGGGTTGGTCAAGACTATGACATCATTTTGAACGGCACGTTTTTCCGCAACTCAAACGGTACCAGCGTTCCAGCTTACGGCAGCTGGGACGGAACCGCCCTGCCTCCCACAGTGCCTGTGCCATTTAGCCCTTCGGTGGGCAACGGATCGGTTCTTTATGGGTTCGATCCCAAGACATCTGGCTTGTGGCCCTATAACGAGGCGTGGAACGTAAGCGTTGAAAGAAGCCTCAACTGGAATGTGTTCCTTACAGCTTCTTACGTCGGCAATCGGGACGTACATCTTCCTTCTCAGCTGAATCCCTACGACCAGTTAGATCCATCTTATCTTTCCTACGGCGGTCTCCTGGGCTCTCTTGTTACTTCGCCTGCGGCCGTGGCAGCGGGGATCAAAATTCCCTATGCTAAGTTCCTGTCAGATTTCGGAAGTGCGGCTACAGTTTCACAAGCGCTCTTGCCATATCCCCAATATGCCGGGCTCCAAAACAACTTCGATTACAAGGGGAGTGCACTGTATAATGCCTTGCAGCTGCAGGTGGAGAAGCGCTTCTCCGGCGGCCTTAGCTTCCTTGTAGCCTTCACCCTAGCGAAGAATCTGGCGAACGTTAATTCCGGGTTTGCCGCATTCGCCGCCAAACCATTGAATAAGTTCGATCAAAAACTCGAATGGGCGCCTTCGGTTCTGGATCAAAAATATGAAAATAAATATGTTGCAACGTATGAGCTCCCCATCGGGCCAGGTAAGAAGTTCCTTAATCAGAATAATGTTGTGAATCGGCTCGCTGGAGGCTGGCAAATCAGTACGATTTTGGACTATGAAGGCGGCAGCCCCTTCGGCCCGACTGAAACCTTCAATCCCGTCAACAACGGTGATTCGTATGGCGGTTACGACCGCCCAAACATAGTCCAGGGAGTTAAGTTGCAGACCTTCAGCTATAGCCGCACCAAGAGTTATCTGACAGGGCACTCCTCGACAGCTCCGGTACAGTTCCCCACAAATGCGTTTGCTCTGACTAATCCGTTTGCACTGGGAGATACATATCTAACGTACGGCACTCTACGCACACCCCCGCTGAGGATAGAGTCATTCAGCGCGGTCAAGCACTTTCCAATCGCCGAAGGAGTGTCAGCGAGCCTGCGTGTAGACTACTTCAACGCCTTCAATCGAACGCAACTGCAACCCCCGGATGAAAGCACCAACGATACGACATTTGGGCAAGTTACAAACTTATCCTCACAAATCTCGAATCGACAAGGTCAAGCGACCTTCCGAATAGAATTCTAAAAAGCGAACGGAGATGGAGCGGGCGAGTACACTAGCCCCCTCCATCTGCTTGTGTTCCGGATCTCCGATTCTTAAACCGTCTGAATGCGCAAACCCTATTTCCCGGCGGACGCTCCTGAAGGCAGGAGCCGGAGACGTTTGCCGGTGCCCATTCGGCCGACGACCGTATTTTGATTTGGGACTTATGCAACGAACCCTTCAACAGCGGGGTTACGCCCGCGCTCTTACTGTGGCTTGAATTCCTTTACCGCAAATGCAAAGAGCTCAAAGTCCGCGCTCCCATTAGTGTGGGAATGGCGCCCAACGTAGATAATCTGAGACTGCTCGAGCCGGTAAGCGACGTCCTGACCTTTCACCCCTATGGAAATCAGAAATTTCTGGACGCTGCCGTCGCCTACGGAGACAAGGTGCGCAAGCCGGTCCTGGCAACCGAATCTTGTTGGGGATCGCTCGACGATGCGGAGAGGGCGAGAATCGTGGCGACAGAGGTGAGCCGACTACGAGACAGGAACCTCGGATTTCTTGCTCACGTCCTGCACCATAGTTAGCTAAGCTAGTGGCTGACTGTCACCGTCCGAAGTATGGGCCCGTGAGCGGAGCCGGATACATGGCTTTCATCGAGGAGGACGGATCGCTGCGACCGCATCACGACATCTTCAACAGGTTTGTGTGACTCTTATGCCGGAACCTCAATGCCGTCCCAGCTGCTTAGCCCACACAGACCAGGACGAAGATAGGTGCTTATTCATGGCTTTTTCGGCAGCATCCGGATCTCCTTTGCCGACGGCGTTGGAGATTTGCACGTGGCCCTGGTAGGCAAGTTTTTCCGTCGCCTCGTTCCGTTCGATCTTGCTCCAGCGCTCCATCAGCCAGTTCACCACGGCGGTATGGACAGCGTCGAAGACCGGATTATCGCAAACGCGAAAAAGAATGCGATGAAACTCAATGTCCGTCTCCATAAAGCGGGTGCGATTGCCAATCGCCTGCCGATTGTCTTCAAGCGCCTCTCGTAGCTCGGCCAGATGCACTTTGTCGATCACTACGGCCGCTTGTCTGGCCATGGCTGCCTCAATGAATCTGCGAGCATCGAACAGATTCTTGAGACTTTCCCGTTTGCTGATCATCATGCCGACGACGCTGTCCAGGGTGGTAAAGATGTTGTCTACGCTGGGCACCGTAACCCGTGCTCGCCGTCCTGATTCCGTGGTGATGAAACCCTTGCTCTGCAGGGAAAGGAATGCTTCTCGGACGGCCGGCCGCCCGATGCCATAGGCGGTCATGATGTCGCGCTCGGAAGGCAGCCTGTCGCCAGGTTTCAGTTCACCCGACCGGATCATATCTTCGAGCTTTTGCGAAACCAACTCGTGGAGCTTGGAGCGCCGTATGGGGCTTGGCTCGAGGATCAAATCACGCGTCCCATCTGGGCACATTTGAGAACTTCCTCCGAACAGTCGTCCAACCGCAATCAACTAGGTCATTTTAGGCTGGCCTTGATAAGAGACTTGGCATCCAGAGTGTCCCCTGGCGGGCGGAATGCCTTGATCATCGCCGTCAAAGCCAACCATATGGTGCCCTTACCGATGTCAATCTTGGTTAGGGTGTTCCCATATTAACCTGTGATGCCAGTATTATAGTGGCTACCAGTATAGGACGAGCAAGCTGGACTCTCTCCGGGTGAATCATTTTTTAACCCCGGTTTTCCCGGGGGTTAAGGGCTACTGAATTCGTTTACTCAATCGCAAGGTAAATGGAAAGTTAATCCTTCCGGGGACTGTGTTTGTTCTCTGGCGGTCGGCGGATGGAGGATTCGGCTATGGGATCAACTTCGCGAGAGCCGGCAAACGATGTCGGCTCTCAATCCGTCCGCTGGAATAAGCGCGCAGCCACGCGTCTGAGCAACGGCGTTGTCGAGCTGATAGCCCTGACCAGCGGGGGGCATCTTGCCGAATTTCGCTTTCTGGAGCAGGACGGTCGCATGTCGACGAACGCCTTTTGGAAGGCTCCGTGGATTACCTTTGACCCGGAAGAGATGGCTGAGGAAGATCTGCCGGCAACCTACGGACCGGTAGAAGTACGCAAGTTTCTCTCGAGCTTTACGGGGCATTGCCTGTGTTTGGACTACTTCGGCGGACCCTCGGCCGAGCAGGCTGCAAATGGCCTCGGCTTGCATGGCGAAGCTCCCAATGCAACCTGGAATCTACTGTCGCCGGCGCCTTCTGCCGAGGTCCTCGCCAGGTG
The DNA here is from genome assembly GCA_035695685.1 of Acidobacteriaceae bacterium. GTDB lineage: Bacteria > Acidobacteriota > Terriglobia > Terriglobales > Acidobacteriaceae > PALSA-350. Next base: position 10,294 of record DASRRN010000324.1, read on the forward strand.
GCGGATAGAGCTTCCGATGGCACATCTTTCCTTCGAGCGAGAGATTCGCCTGGGTGTGGGTGAAAGCGTGGCTTACGTGCGCGAAACCGTCACCAATGAGAGTATGGCCGAGCACGCCTTCGATTGGGTGCAACATGTCACCTTCGGTCCGCCCTTATTAAAGGAGGGCGAGAGCACATTGTCCGCTTCCGGACATTGTGGAATAACCTGGCCGGTCAGCTACGATGGGGGCTCCATGCTCGCGAACGACCGCGAATTTACCTGGCCCCATGCGCCGCTCGCCAGTGGCAAGGGGTTCGCCGATTTGCGCCAGCCCTTTG
>DASRRN010000325.1:0-3226 GCA_035695685.1 Acidobacteriaceae bacterium
AAGGGAGAACATGTTGCACTCGCGGAGCCTCGCGGATCGCAGAACGACATGCCATTCATGCGTCCGATGATGCTCTCCGTAAGGCTATCCGGCGCCGATTCGGTCCCGGTGCTTCTCTGGTTGGACTCGGGAAGTAGTGCATCCGTCCTGTATGCAGCCGGTCCTCGCGTCTGAGCAAAGCCTCCACAAATCGGGTTTCGTCGCTGACGCGTGTTGTCAATGGACTCGAACAGACTTTTGCCATTCTTTCGCCCCAGGACATCCAGGTGGGACCACACGCACTCAGGCAGGTGTCCTTCGCGATGCCCATGAACGCAGTCGGCAACGGCCCCGCTCCCCGCGAGGACGGTCTCCTGCCAACCATCGCATTTCAGCGCATATTTATAAGCTCCTTAAGTGGCTACTCAGTTTTGGAGCTCTGGGAACATTAGAGTCTGGAAAGGCAGGGTGAGTTAGGAGTTCGATTGGTTCGGTAAATCAAGCTGAGTTGGATGACTAAGAACTCATCTCATAAATGCCTGAGTAGGATCAAAGCTGAGGCGAGGTGAAGCATCCCGAGAAAATTTTCGACATGTCGTTCATATCGGACCACCAGGCGACGAAAGTTTTGCAACCAGGCAAAGAGTCTCTCGATTTTCCAACGCCGTCGGTATCGTTTCAGCCAACGTCCATCCTGGGTCGAATTCTTTCGGTTGCGACGATGCGGGGCGATAACTTCAATACCGAAGAGCTTTAACTCTGCGTCGAGATGGTCCGAGTCATAGGCGTTGTCGCCGATCAAGTTCTGCGGAGCGTCAGGAACAACCATCTGAAGCAAGGTGGAGGTTGCCAGGGTCACTTCGTGCGGCGTGGCACTCTCGACGCAAACAGAAACTGGCAATCCGTGGCGATCTGCGACTGCCATGATCTTTGTTCCTTTTCCGCGTTTTGTCTTTCCGACGTAAGCGTCCGGTTCTCACCCTCTAAACGATGAGGCAGCACTGGGCAGAAGCTGTTGTGGTGAGCGAGAGCATTGAGGGCGGAGTTCAGCCGGTGGCGAAGCGTCAGCGGCGATCAGCTGGGGAGAAGCGACGGATCATGGAGGCTGCGCTAGTGCCTGGAGCTTCGATCGCGCGGGTGGCACGCGAGCAAGGAGTGAACGCGAACCAGGTCTTTCAGTGCTCACCCGCGGGCCTCTTCGTACCCGGTGGATTTCCGCATTAGAATGACTTCGGTGCCCAAGCCCCGAACCAAACCCCGAACCAAGCCGCCGGTGCCACCGCAAAACTCACCTGCGCTCGCGGGCGCGAGTCTAGATTTGCTGGTCTATCTGGCGTTGCTCTTGGCGACTTTCGCGGTCTACGCCCAAGTCCGCGACTTCGATTTCGTCAACTACGATGATGTCGATTACATCACCGGCAACCTAAACGTCCGGCAGGGGATCACCACGCAGGGGCTGGAGTGGGCTCTGACGTCCCGCGACACCGGCAACTGGATCCCGCTCACCTGGGTTTCTCACATGCTGGACTCCCAGTTCTTTGGCCTCGATAGTGGCTGGCACCACCTGCACAACGTCCTGCTGCACGCCCTGGCGGCCGTCATGTTGTGCATTTTTCTGCAGCGGGCGACGGGCACACGCTGGCGCAGTGCGCTGGCGGCGTTTTTATTTGCATTGCATCCGCTGCATGTGCAGTCCGTGGCTTGGGTGGCCGAGCGCAAAGACGTGCTCAACGCCTGCTTATAGTTTCTCACTCTGTGGCTGTATGTTCGATATGCGGAGCGCCCCGGCACGGGCGGATATCTGGCGGTTGCTTTGGGCTTTTGCCTGGGATTGATGGCCAAGCCGATGATGATCACGCTGCCATTCGTCCTGTTGCTCCTGGATTACTGGCCGTTGGCGCGTTTAGGTCAGCGGGGTCGCAAAGTCATTTGGGAGAAACTCCCGCTGCTGGGACTTGCTGGCGCCGGCGCCGCCATCGCCTACCTGGCGCAGAAACACGCCGCCTCGGTGAATCTTGTGCCGCTCGAAGCCCGTCTGGCAAACGCGACACACTCCTACACGCTCTATATCCTCCAAACATTCTGGCCGGCGCGGCTTGCGGTTTTCTATCCGTATCCGCGCGACTTCACCTTCGCCCTTTTACCGCTTCTCGCCGAGGGGGTTCTGTTGGCCGTCGTCACGACCGGTGTGATCGTGCTGCGCCGCCGCGCGCCGTATCTACTTATGGGTTGGGGCTGGTTTGTGATCACGCTGCTTCCGGTCATAGGGCTGGTGCAGGTGGGCGACCAAGCCCACGCCGACCGCTATATGTACATCCCCATGGTGGGACTTTTGGTCATGCTGATATGGGGTGCAGCGGAAATCCTGGAAAAGCTGCGGGCTAAAACGCTGGCAATTCCTCTGGCCGCCGCGGCCTGCCTGGCCTCAGCCGTGCTGAGCTGGGTCCAGGTCGGGTATTGGCACAACAGCGAGACACTGTTCCGGCGCGCGCTCGAAGTGACAAACGACAATATCGTGGCCAATGGCAACCTGGGCAATTACCTGATGGACTCGGGGCGCCTGTCCGAGGCTCTTCCGTATTATGAAACTGCGGTGCGCATCGATCCCGAGTCCGCTCTTGCGCGGATGAACCTGGGCACCGCGCTGGGCCAGGTGGGCCGACTGCCCGACGCCATCGCGCAATTACAGATTGCCGTCCGCCTGTCACCGGATACGCTTAAACCCCACAGCGATTTGGGCACCGCCCTGGCTCTTGCCGGACGTCTGCCCGAAGCTGCCGCCGAATTTGAATCTGCATCGCGCATTGACCCCAACGATGCCATAGTGCAGAACAACCTCGGCCTGGCGCTCTCCGGGATTCCCGGCCGCCTCCCCGACGCGCTCCGTCACCTCGAAGAAGCCGACCGCCTGAGGCCCGACCCGGAGCGCGAGCAGGTGATTGCGCATCTGCGAGCAGAGCAGCAGTGAGGTGACGGCGGGACAGCTCAGAGGCAATGGTGTCTTACATCCCCATGGTTAGGAGCTTCGTCTTCCTGGCAGCAGCGGCGGCGGACCGCTACCACGCGCGCTTCCGACGCCACACCTTCCCGAAGGCCGATCAGGGTCGCATTCTGTTTGTGCTGAATGTGCCCGGCGAATATCACATGGCCTGATGGACCACCGGTTGACGATCATCGCTTGTCTAAACTGAAGGAGGGTGAAGACCAGATGGGATCAGACAGACTCTCTGCTCTACCAGCTTCCGCC
>DASRRN010000326.1:0-8924 GCA_035695685.1 Acidobacteriaceae bacterium
TCAATGGAAAGCCGGCCACAAAACCCCAGCACAAATGGCTCCGCGGTCCCGCTGCGGTCCCGATATTTCGGGGAAAAAGAGATAGTATCCACGCCGCGAGGCATCAGGGCGCAATGGCGGCCGGTAAACTTCTCCAGCAGCCGGCATAAATCGATATTGGGCGCGAATAGAACCTCCGCCAGCCGGTAAAAGCGAGCACATGCTAACAGCGTGGCGTCTTCGATTTTCTGTTCCGTCCCCGGCCGCCGACTTGAGGGCAGCATGCGCAGGAACCACCCCGAACGCTGAGCAGCGTATTCGTGCAGGTTGGTGTGCCAGGAAGCAACCAGCGGAACTTTGAGATTCTTCGCCAGCCACGCGCCCAGAATGCCCGGCTCGCTGGGCCCGGTAATGTGAACAATGTCGGGACGGAACGCACGCAGACGTTCTTCGAGAAATTTTTTGTGGCGCAGGAAAGCGGCATCGAAGGTGAGATCTTTTTCCAGCCGAAACGAGATCATGCTGCCGCGAGGAATCTCCAGTGTGGTCAGCTCGCCCTGGTGCTGTTCGTGGATTGCGCTGTCTCTTTTCGCCGGATGGAGACAGAAAAAGGGGATACCCCTTCGTTGTGCAAACGCTTCAAAGTGCCGGCTGGTGTGGGCCACCCCGTTGATCTCGTAAAACGTATCCGGGAAGTACGCCACCCTGGGCGTCGCCGAGCGCATAGGCAAAGTGTATCCGCGCTGGGACGAACCGAGAAGGGTCAAGCCGTTTTAGAACGCTTCCTGCTCGCCCAGCGCGAATTGCAGCTCGTGCGATTCATTCCACGCAAAGCGCAGACTGTTGCTGACCGGGTTGCTGCCCAACATCCTCACAAAATGGATAATCATGCGCATGTAACCCGGCGCCTGGCCGTCAGGCCAAAGCTGGCTGAGGGGACGATCGACCCCGTTCGCGTCCGGGTGATACACGCGCTCATCCCAGCGCCGTGATCCTTCGGGAAAATCGGGGTAGTCGCGAATGGCATCCAACGTGGATTTCATGATGCGGTGTTTCCAGGGTTCCGCGTATTGCGGCATGAAGAGCACATGGCTCCGATTCTCGCGCCGAATTTCGTCCACGAACTCGTTGAAGCTGGCCGCCTGCGTCAGGTTGACGTTGGCATTCGGCTCCAGGCCATGCCGGTCGCCGCCAGAGATCAGCAGCTTATTCCATCGCGCCGCGAGCCGTTTCACCAACCGGTTCTCTTCCCAGTTGCGCAGTCCATTTAGCTCCACCGCGTGAATCATGCGGCTGTTCTGCGTAAGAAACTCTTCCACCCGCTGCTGGTGCACGTCCAGGCCGATCTTGTACAGATCCCATAGCGGGTGATTGAAGACGATGAGCACGTTGGGAAGGTCGTGCAGCGCAGACAGCATCTCCGTCAGGCGCGAATCACTGGGATTGGCGGTGAATGCTGCAAACTGGCGCATCCATTCCGCGCCGGATGCGCTCGGCAGGTTATGGATGCCAAGGTGAAAGGCCTGATCCTTACCGAACGGTGTCGTCCACTCCACGGAAACCGGGATGTGACGGGCGCTGGTTACGGTGCGTAGCAGCATGGGCGCCTGGATATCATCGTGATCGGTAATCGAGACCAGCGGCTGCACCTGGAGCGACTCCGCGATCTGGCGGCTTTCCAGGTCGAATGCCAGCCGGGGTGTGAGCGGGGGCGTCCAGTAACTCGCAGAGTAGTTGATCTGCAAACGATGGTTACGGCGGCAGCGCTGTTCCTCCCGGGCCATGATTCCCGAGAAGCAGCGGTATTCGTGAGCTAGCTTTACGATGAAATCCAGAGTTTCTTTCGACCGGTTGGTATGGCTATGCAGCGAGACACCAGAAGCAAAGCCCTGGGCGGCGCGCTCATTGTTCCAGAGATACGAGATACGGGAACCTGTCATCTCTTCCTCCTAATGGAGCAATCGCACCCGGGCCCTTGCTGCCACACAGTCACTGTGTGATCGCTCTTGTATGCCCAGTATCTAGTGCAAGTCGTGAATGCACAGTTACTGGCGCACGAATTGATGTCTAAATTCGACTGGAACCAGCCTGGATAACCTTCTGACGACCGGAGTAACTGGCCTTTAGTACCTATCGTGTGCCGGAAATGTCCGGATTGAGGAGGGGTTCCTCTTCCGCATTTGGATGCACCTGGCGCCGGGCTTCCGGTTCGAGGTGGTAGTGGGTCAGGTCGTTCTTGAGGATTTCAAAAGCCGCTTGGGGTGTATCCGCTATTTTAAAAAGCGCGCGATCCTGGGGCGAAATTGCCCCCTTGTCGACCAGTACATCGAGGTTGAGGATGCTATTCCAGTACGCGGAACCATAAACCACGATGCAAATTTTCTTGGCCAGCTTTTCTGTCTGTACCAGAGTCAGCACTTCGAACATCTCGTCGAGGGTGCCGAACCCGCCAGGGAAAACAACCAGGGCCTTGGCAAGGTACGCGAACCAATACTTGCGCATGAAGAAGTAGTGGAACTCGAAGTTCAGAGAAGGCGTGATGTAGGGGTTAGGCGCCTGTTCGAAGGGCAACCGGATATTGAGGCCGACCGACTTGCCGCCGGCCTCGTAGGCGCCCCGGTTGGCCGCTTCCATGATGCCCGGGCCCCCTCCGGACGTGACCACGAAACGGTGCCGGCGCCCCTTCAGGGTCTGGGACCATTTCGTCACCAAGGAGGCAAGTTCACGGGCGTCTTCATAATAGCGGGCCATCTCCACGCCCGCCTCGGCGCGGCGCCGTTGAAGATCGGTGGCTGTTCCCTGGGCGATCTCCTCATGGGTAGCCGGTTGTTCTTCCTCTGGCGCCGGATTTGCGGATCCTGGTTTATCCAGCAGTTCGAGTTCGCGGCTGGCGTCAGCTTGCTCACGGAACCGCGCCGAACCAAAGAACACGATCGTGTCCTGAATCCGTTCCCGGCGGAAACGTGCCAGCGGCTCCGAGTATTCAGACATGATGCGCACCAGCCTGCCGTCGGGACTATTGATGAACGCAGGGTTCTGGTACGACAGAGGAGCACGATGGAGCTCGGGCGGTTTACCGGTTTTACGCGTCATGCTTTCAAGAGTGAGATTTGCGGAAATGTACTGCTTCGACGACCGCGATCCACAGATTCAGAAGCCCGAGGCCGGAGACCATCCCGCGCACGGCTCCGTACATAAGAAACGTGGCGAGTCGCGGGAAGTAGTTCAGAAGTTGGTTGTCCGCCCACAGGGGTGCGTACCAGGGAAGCACGAGCACAATGACGCCGATGTAGATGCGGATGATGACGTAGAGGTATAGCTCCACCCGGCGAAGCCACAGAGGTAGCCGGGACGGGTGCTGGGGAGCAGCTTCCCGATCTTGCACGGTCGAGCCGCTTGGAGGACTGGACGAAAACAGGTTCGACTGTTGCGGCATTTTCCTTTGGCCAGGGCCAGACGCGGGAGCACCCCAAGGTGTTCTACCGCAACAGTAACACAGCAGCCCACCACCGCATTTTGATGAAAGCCAACCGGCTTAGGCTGTGCGCATCTGGACTGAGTTGCCCGCCTCGGCCGCGGCTGCGGCCAGAATCCGATGGTGGATGGTAAAGAGCGCAAGCTCAAGGCGATCGGAAACGCCTGTCTTGTCATAAACGCTGCGCAGGTAGTTCTTGATGACCTGTTCGGTGGTACCCAGCCGCAGGGCAATCTCTTTATTCTTGCAACCTTGCACAATCAGGGCGACGATCTTCATCTCTTTCGGTGTAAGCCGGTCGCGAACCCGCGCGCCTACGGAATCTTCTTCCTCAGACCCGATCGCCTCAGCCGGACGCTGAATGGACGAGAAGCCCTTAATCACTCGATGCACGCACTCCACTAGCGCCTGGCCAGTGGTATTCCTGTACACCACGCCACGGATGTCGTGAGCCGTGAAAATCTGGGCCGGCTCGCCGTTTTCCGCAATCACCACCCCACGGCTCCCTGCCGCCTTTACATGCGACATCAAATCCTGATACTCCGGCCGTAAGGCCGACGCAAACAGAACAATCGATGAGCGATACGCATCGACGGAGAGGAGTAGACGTTCGAGGTCCGCACACTGTGCAGCTACGCGGAAGTCCTCTTCGCTCGCCAGGACCTTTGCAATGCCAGCGCGAAAGATTGCTTGGTTGTCAGCCAGGATAATTTTATTCATCGTGCTGCCTTGTGCCTCGTGTCGCTCTTATTCGCAATCTCTGCCGGCTCGACATAATCTCGCTATCGACCACCGGCCGTCAGTCGTTCTAAACTGTCCTGTTTTGCGCCACCTCGGGTACGTTTCACGCCGCTACTTTGTGCGGAGCGTATGAGGTGCTGGTGATCTCAAGCCTAGCGGCTTGGGCAGGAAATGAAACCCCACGAAAGTGGCAGGGGCGCGCCCTCAAGTTGCTGTCGCCACTGGATTTGGGTGTAGCGAAAGTGGTGCGTCCGCGACGAACCGGCGCCCAGGCAATACACTAAAGAAGCATGGGCAAGCCAGTTATCCTCGCGGTAGACGACGATGTGAGTGTCCTGGAGATGGTGGTCCAGGATCTGCGCCGCCAATATGGAGCGAACTATCGCATCCAGCGCGCGGCCTCGGGTCAGGCTGCGCTCGATACTTGTGATCAATTGAAGAAGCGGGGTGACGTCGTCGCCCTGTTTGTCTCCGACCAGCGCATGCCCGGAATGTCTGGAGTCGAGTTCCTGGGCAAGGCAATGGAGCTCTACCCGGACGCCAAGCGCGCCTTGCTAACGGCATACGCCGATACCGAGGCAGCCATCCAGGCCATCAACACCGCCAAGATCAACTACTACCTGACCAAACCCTGGGACCCGCCGGAAGAGCGTCTCTATCCGGTGCTGAACGACCTGTTGGAAACCTGGAAGGAGGGCTACAAAGCCCCCTTTGAGGGCTTGCGAGTCGTGGGACCCCGCTACACGCTGCGCGACCACCAGGTGCGCGACTTCCTTTCCCGCAATCGGGTTCCCTACGTCTGGCTTGACCCGGAGCAGAGCGCCGAGGGAGTGGATCTGCTGACCCGTTTCAAGTTAGATGACCACAAGCTGCCGGTGGTCCTTTTTGGGGATGGCTCCTATCTCGTGCAACCGGGCCAAATGGAACTCGCCGGCAAAATCGGGTTGCGCACCCAGGCGGAAAAGGAATTCTATGACCTGGTGATCATCGGCGCCGGCTTGGCCGGCCTGGCAGCGGCGGTTTATGGCGCATCGGAAGGGCTCCGGACGCTGGTGATCGAGGACGAAGCACCCGGAGGACAGGCGGGTTCGAGTTCCCGGATCGAAAATTACCTGGGCTTCCCCGAAGGATTGAGTGGCCAGCAGCTGGCAGAACGTGCCCTTATCCAGGCCAGACGGTTTGGGGCGGAGATGTTGACCCAGAAGGCGACTGGGATCCGCACTGAGAACAACTACAACATCGTCCAATTGGCCGATGGGCGGGAGGTTTCCTGCCACGCTTGCCTGATCGCTGTCGGGGTATTCTACCGGCGTTTGAACACGCCGGGCGTGGAGCGGCTGACCGGGGCAGGGGTCTATTATGGGGCGGCAATGACCGAAGCCAGGGCCTGCGTCGATGAGAATGTTTTCATCGTCGGTGGGGCAAACTCAGCCGGCCAGGCAGCCATGTACTTCTCCAAATACGCAAAAAAGGTAACCATGTTGGTCAGAGCCGAGTCCCTGCAGAACAGCATGTCGAAATATTTAATCGATCAGATTGCCGGAACATCGAATATAGAGGTTAGGACGCAATGCCAGGTGGTCGAAGCGCAAGGAGAGACTCGCCTGTCTTGTTTGAAATTGTGTGGATCCGGGGGCGAGGAGACGGTGCCGGCGAACGGTTTATTCATTTTTATCGGGGCTGCGCCCAATACGGATTGGCTCCCGGACACGATTATGCGTGACGCAAACGGCTTTCTGCTCTCCGGTTCTGACCTGAAGGTGGATGGGAAATTGGTTAAGAGTTGGAACCAGGACAGGGAACCCTACTTGCTGGAGACCAGTTTACCTGGCGTATTTGTGGCCGGGGATGTGCGTCACGGTTCGATCAAGCGTGTGGCATCCGCGGTAGGCGAGGGGTCGATTTCAGTGCAGTTCATCCATAAGTACCTGGCGCGGTTCTAAAAACCCATGACCGATGTTCAACTAAGTTCGAAGGTGGAGCAGGTCGAGGCGACCAGCCTCGCGACTCAGCTTCAAAAAGTGCCGGTGTTCTCCGGCGTTTCGATCGAAGACCTTAAATGCCTGGGTTCGGTGGAGCTGATCCATGCCGAGGCCGGCGCCGATCTGTATGACATCAATCAGGCCCGCCGCGGATTTTGGATTCTGCTCGAAGGCGAGCTTCGGCTGCAAAAGCGGCAAAAAGACGGAGAGCTCATATCGTTTGGCACGCACATTGCCGGCGAGACCTTCGGCGAGGTCCCCCTGCTGGCCGGCAAGGACTCGGAAATAGTCGTCACGGTTCTCAAGGCATGCTCCGTAGTCTATCTACGCGAAGAGCTCTTTTGGAAGCTCATGTTCGCGTGCCCGCACGTGCGCATGGGAGTGCTGGGAAACATGGCCCGCAGGCTGCAGGTGTATCAGTCGCAGGAACTGCATCGTGAAAAGCTGATTTCGCTGGGTACCATGGCTGCCGGCCTGATGCACGAGTTGAACAATCCTGGGGCGGCTGCGCGGCGAGCTGCCTCGCAGATGCGAGAGAATCTGAGCCGTATGCAACAAATCAGCTTGCGGCTTTGCAGCCAGGATGTCATGACGACCGGCCAGGCGGAATGCCTGCGCATTCTGCAGGAGCAGGCGTTGCAGCCGCGCAAGCCAAATGCGATGAGCTCGCTGGACCAGGCCGATGCAGAAGATGAATTGGCCTCATGGTTGGAAACACACGGCATAGAGAACGCCTGGAAGCTGGCGGCAACTCTTTCCGGGATCGGCTTCGACGAACAGACGCTGGAATGCGCGCAGCATGAGTTCCCCGGCAACACCCTATCCGACCCGCTCAACTGGATGGAGGCGCTCATCTCCAGCGTCCAGCTCGTCGGCACCATTGAAGAAAGCGTTTCCCGGGTGACTGACCTGGTCGGGGCAGTGAAGAAGTACGCATATGAAGACAAGCCGCAGCGCCATCAGCTCGATGTGCACGATAGCATTCAGAGCACCCTGGTCATCCTTGGTCACAAGTTTCGCCAGAAGGAGTTGACGGTCGAAAAGCTCTTCGCCGCCGGCCTGCCCCCGCTCTCCACCTGCGGCGTTGGCCTGAGCCAGGTGTGGACCAATCTGCTCGACAATGCGATCGACGCCTCTCCGCAAAAGGGCATAGTGACCGTACGTACCTGGGTCGATGGCGCTAATGTTTGTGTGGCTATCGGTGATGCCGGCCCTGGCATTCCAGAGGAGAACAGAAAGCTGATTTTTGAGCCCTTCTTTACTACTAAACCTACCGGACAGGGCACCGGTCTAGGACTCGACATTGTCCGCCATATCGTAGTGGACAAGTTTGGCGGAGAAGTTAAATTGGACTCCTCACCCGGCAAAACGGAATTCACCATCCAGCTTCCCGTCGTTTCGTAATATCCCCAACCCCAATCTCATCGAAAAGACTCCGGCAACCTTCCGGGCGCAGTCGCGTTTTGTCGACTAAGGGGTGAGAGAGATGAAGATCAGAATGGGCGCTAGTGGATATCCTTCTCGTTGTCGCTTTTGAGGCGACCGCTACTCGCCCACAACTGCATCGCGATAAAGGCGATCAGAGCTCCACCGATGATTACTGTAACTTCAAGCATAGTTTCTCCATTTTAAACGCTTTTGTTCTTACGCTGCTCGAAAAGCTTGGCGTCGATCAGGAAGCGGAACCAGAATGTCTGCAGGGTCCAGAAGATGAACCCTTCCCGGCCGTCGAGAAAGCCCAGGCGAAGAAAGTAGCGGTAGCAAAAAAGAGCGTAGGGTCGAACGAAGAGTGGTGCGTCGTTGTAGAGGCCGCGAAGAAAGCGCTTGCGCTCCAGTGGATTACCCCAAAAGCGAGGCTGGATACGAACCGCACCCATCGCGGCGGTTTGCTCCAGCACCTCGGCGTCGGACCATCGGTTATGCCTGGCCGTCCATTCCGAAAGCGACATGCGGATCTCATCGATCATGTAGCCCTCGAGCTGGCCGGCCAAGCCGTGAGACAGGTAGAAATGTTGGTCGTACTTTCGTTCCTCGCAGCGCCCGGCGCCGTTGCGGAACAGCCTCAGGTGCCAAGTTGGCGACATGCCTCCATGCCGCATCTTGCGGCCCAAAAACTGCACCAGTCTGGGAATTAAAAAACCGGATTCCGCGGTGTCTTCCGGCAGGGACTGTATGCAAGCGATCAGTTCCGGGGTTAGGCGCTCGTCCGCGTCCAGATGCAGTTGCCATGGGTAACGGGGCACCAGGTTATCGATGGCCCAGTTTCTCTGTGCGCCATAGTTTTCGAAGGCATGCTGTACGACCTGGGCGCCATACTGCCGGCTAAGCACCACCGTGTCATCTGTGCTGAAGGAGTCCACGACATGGAGGTCGTCGGAAATTTCCTGTGCCTGAGCCAGCGTTGCCCCGAGGGTGTCGACGGAGTTAAACGCAAGAATGATGACGGAGGGCTTCAAGAAATCCACTATAACGTAGCCGCCTGCGACAGCCAGGCCGGGGTCAGCACAAATCAGACAGTCGCTCCGCTCGACCGGAGAGCCTGTGACTTTTTCGATCTTTTCGTGTTTTCTGCGTAGCTGACCGGATGTTTTTCACCCCCCACAAAACCGTCATCCTGAGCGAAGCGCCGCGCGGATCTATCGCATAACGGACGGCTTATGGCGCGCAGTCGAAGGACCCCGGCGATGCTTGTTGGCAGATGCTCTTCGGAGCTTTCCGGCCACAGACTACAAGGGAAATTTAAAAAA
>DASRRN010000327.1:0-2403 GCA_035695685.1 Acidobacteriaceae bacterium
AGAATCCACTTGGCCCAGGGATATCGACTCTCGAGACGCACCGGCTCCGGGAAGTAGATGCCGAAGAGCAGCATGCTGAGGAAGAATGCAATGAAGGCCAGGTCAGAATAGATACCCATGAAGGGAAGGACCGGCCCGTTCCAGGAGTTCGAATTGGCGAAGAAGCACTGGATGAACCCGAATATGCCGAGGACATACCAGGCATTTGGATCCCGCGGTTTTGCCCCAACTACCCACAGTCCAATCAGGAGACAGAACCCGGGGAAAACTGCCTGCAGGATGAGAAGGAAAAGCCTGAATGACAATCGCAGCTTGCCGCCGGTGATCTGCGGACTTAGCAGAAACTGTATGGTGCTGCGGCTGCCATCCTTTCGTTCGATCAGCAGGGTCATCGGGTCGCCCGGCCGGCTGGCATTTGTCTGTTGCAGAAGTGTGTCGAAGCTGCGCAAGGGATGACCATTTACCTCCAGCACCCGATCCCCTTCGTGTAGTCCTGCCTTCAGCGCCGGATCGGTCGAGTGGTTGACTTGGTTCGACGGACCAAAATACATCGGGGTTGCGGCTCGTTCATGGCCATGCCAGATGTACTTATACTGGCCCGCGACATTGACGAGATAAAAAGCAATGGCCGCGGTGGCGACCAGCGCAAACAGAACGTATTGCAGCGTGGCGGGTTTCTTCGGCATGGCAAGCCTTTGGCCGCAATGGTAGCAGGGGTCACGTCAAGGCGCGCAAATTGCGACGGTTGGCACTTGGCCCTTCATTAGGAGTACGCATCGTCTTGTCCCGCGGTTCGCGTAAATATCGTCTCCGCGGATGGGGAGTTTTTAGGGTATTTCCCGTTTGCCCACGATTTTTCCGAGTCTACTGATGGAAATCCTAACTTGCTCCGGGTTAAGATTTGACCCACTGCCTGTACCGCCATGGTCCGCAAGCGCAAAATCATCGTCTACATCGCCAACGGCTTTATTGCCCGATCGGACGGCTCCGTCGACTGGCTCGACCGTCCTCGTCCGAAGGGCAACTACGGCATGGGTGCGTTCTATCAATCGATCGACACGATCTTGTGGGGCAGGAAGACATGCGATATGGCGCTCGACTTTCAAAAGAAAGGCGTGAGCGGGTCGGCCTTCGATACAAGAGTGAAAAACTATGTCTTCACACGCACTCTCCCACAATCGCCGGCGCCTGCGGGCGTGGAGTTCGTGACCGAACCCGTGAAAGCGTTCGCAACCCGTCTGCGAAAGAAAAAGGGGAAAGACATCTGGATGATGGGTGGCGCCGGCATCATCGCGTCGTATCTCGACGAAGGGGAGATCGACGATTTTATGATTCACGTGATTCCCACGTTTATAGGCGAAGGCATTCCATTGATCGCGCCCAGCCCCCGCACCGTGCCACTAAAACTCATCTCCTGCACGAAGTTCCCAGACGGTGTGGTCAAGCTGCGCTATACCGTCCGTATGTAAAACCCCGTTTTGCAGTCATCCGGCATTGCAGAACACTTTGGGCCTTTTGTGAATCTGGTGTAGCATGTTCGCGTTTGGCGCTTAGGACAGGAGCACTCCAAATGGGAAACGAGACAGCTGGCGGAACACCTTCTCAGACGCTATCCGCTAAGTCCCATCGGCTCCGAGTCACTCGTTTATGGTGCGCCGTCTTGCTCTTCCTGATGGCATTGATTGCGGTAGTGAGCCGCGGCGGCAGTTTCGTACTGATGAGCTCGCAGTTCCTTGTGAGTCAAGCGGCAAGCCAGGACCGACATGCGACTCTCACGCGAGATTATCGGGAGGGCGAGGCAATTTCTTACCGGATGAAGGCTGTCAATGAAGGGCATCTGAGGACCATTCGCTACGAGGCTCAAGCGAACGCGCGAGTGAAACGAGACTCCTCCGGGCTTCTTGTAGAAGATTTCGCCTGGACCGGTTTAGTTGTCGACGATCAGCCGATCCCGCTCACGCCGGCAAGCCAGCAGTTCCGAGAGGATCTCTCGCTATCTCCTGAGTACACGCTGTCGGTCCCTGACCTGGGCAAGGTTCAGCCTATTCTGATCGGCCCGATTACGGACCTGCTCACGTTCTACGCCGACGTGCAACTTGCTATGAGGCAAAAGAATCTCGTGCGAGCTGGAGACCACGTCTATGTAAAACACGGAACCCCTAACTCATGGGCCGACGGAACTTATACGGTGTTTGGGCAGGACTCCATTGATTTCGACATCACCCTAGCGGGGATCGATGAAGCCGCCCATGAAGCAACACTCGTCATTCGCCACGTTCCCCCAGCACAAGCGCAGATTCAGTTTCCTGCGACGTGGATGGTAGCTCCAGTCGGCAATCGTCCCAATAATTGGGTCGAGGTCGAAAAGGGAGGTCAGGGCAAATACTCGGCAGAGGTTGGTAA
>DASRRN010000328.1:0-9528 GCA_035695685.1 Acidobacteriaceae bacterium
GATGGAGAGTCCATCAACCTTCACGGTGCGATAAAACACTTGCTGTTCCATGATTTTGTCCTTTGTCTGGGCGTCTAGACCCGAGGTGGTGGCGAATGCGACAGCCAGGATCGCCAGGGTCCGAAGGATCGATTTCAGCGTATACATACGTCCTCGCCGAGTTCATGAATTCGTCCATCGTTGATAACAAAAAAACTCTAAACGAAGGGCACGGCTTCAGCCGTGCCACAAAGGGCCAATCCTTACGAGGGCTTTAGCCCCTGAGGTACTTGCTGCTGCGCCTGATTTTCGTAACTACTAACGGCTCCTGTTTGCCAGTTAAGTAGACTGCTGTGATTGTGCTTAAGACGTTAAATTTTGCGTATGGACAATTTCGGCGTCTTGCGATTCGACCCGTCTCCGGGCCAACCGCGCGAGTTTGCGACGTTTTGGGCGCGCTCGCGGGAGCACGCGAACGGATCTCAACGGTGCACTCGATTTATGATCAAGAAATTGTGTCTCAGGTTAAGCGAGACAACGAAAGGAACTTGTCATCATGCGATCCGATATAGTGCCGGGCGCGGTGTTTCCCGACTACGAACTCAGTGATCACGCGGCGAAGCGGCGCAAGCTTTCAGAATTGCAGGGTCCGCATCCGATGGTTCTCGTACTCAGCCGCGGAGGTTTTTGCCCCAAGGACCGCCGACAGGCCGAACTTCTTGTGCAATTGCACCGTGAGTTGGAAGTTGGCTATTGCCGCCTCGTCACGATCAGCACCGACAACCTCACTCTTACCAACGAGTACCGCGCCGGCGTCGGTGCTCACTGGCCGTTCCTCTCGGATGCGGGACGAACCATTCAAAAGGATCTCGACATCGCGGAATATACCGATCCCGCCAATAATCCGATGATTCCGCATACTGTTGTTCTGGAGCCGGGTCTGGTCATCCACAAGATCTACAACGGCTATTGGTTCTTCGGCCGCCCGACGATGGAGGATCTTCGTCAGGACCTGCGTGCCGTTACCAAAAAATGCCGGCCAGATTGGGATATCACGACGCCCGAACTGAAGGCCGCATGGAAGGAAGGCCACAAAGAGCGCTTCTTTCCATATGGCAAGACCTACGCCCAAACGCTCGGGGAGCAGGAGTAAGCGCAAAGATCGCTAAGAGGATTTTGTTCCTGCGATGCGCTCGATTTCTGCAACTTCATCTTTGGTGAGCTCGATCTGCGCGGATGCGATGTTTTCTTTCAGATGCTCAAGCGAGTACGTGCCCGGGATAGGAAGCACCACCGGGGACTTGTGGAGCAGCCAAGCAAGTGACAATTGGGTGGTGGTGGCGTTCTTTGCATGCGCAAAGGCTGCAAAAGGCCCATCGGGCCGGTTGAGTCTGCCAGCGTCCACGGGATACCACGGTATGAACGCGATGTTGTTCTGGGTGCAAAATTCCAGGACACTCTCGTGTTTCCGTTCGCTGAGGTTGTATTTGTTCTGCACGGAGACGATGGGAGTGGTTTTCTGAGCTCGCCGGATCTCTTCGACCGTTACCTCGGAAAGTCCAATGTGCTGGAGCTTACCCTGTTCGCGTAACGAGACAAGCTTGCCTAGAGATTCCTCCATCGGCACCTGGGGATCTATGCGATGCAGCTGGTAGAGCGGAATGGTGTCGAGATGCAGGCGACGCAGGCTCATCTCGACACACTGATGGAGGTACTCCGGGCGACCGACCGGTGCTGCTTTTGCTGGTCCCTGGCGGGTGATGCCGCCTTTGGTCGCGATGACTAAATCGGCTGAATATGGGTGGAGTGCTCCGTAGATAAGCTCTTCCGCGATTTCCGGGCCGTAAGCATCGGCAGTGTCTATGAAGTTGATGCCGGATTTTACGGCTGTGCGCAGGATGGTATGCGCGTGGTCTCGACTCTTAGGTTCTCCCCAGGCTCCTTCGCCGACAAGGCGCATGGTTCCATAACCCAGGCGATGGACGGTTAAGCCGGAAAGGGAGAGTGTGCGGTTGATCATGCCGGATTGGATGCGACGTTGATTGCGGAAGATCGAATTGTGATTGAGCTTCCTGGAGAATTGTTTTGAGTCCGATGGGCTTGCAGGGAAAGGGCCGTGGACGCATCCTGGATTTACAGGTGAACATGGAACAGGAGAGGAATGCCAGAGCCAGAGGAGCCTATCGACAGAGGATCGGTATTCCGTGAGCCAGCCTATGTGCGGTTTTGGTCTGCCCGGATCTGCTCGACGATATCGTTCCAGGTGACGGCGGTTGCCGTCGGCTGGCAGGTGTACGCGCTGACGCAAAGCACATTTGCCCTGGGCATGGTTGGGCTGGTGCAGTTCTTGCCCATGCTCCTGCTCACGCTGGTAGTTGGGCAGGTGGCCGACCGGTTCAATCGCAAGACCATCATCAGCATCTGCCAGACGGTGGAGGGTGTGACACTGGCGCTGCTGGCTGTCAGCAGCTATCTTCATCGGCTGCATCCGTTTGGCATTTTCTGCGCGGTGGCGGCGATCGGGGCTTCGCGGGCCTTCGAGAGCCCGTCGACACAGGCCCTGGTCCCTGGTTTGGTGGAAGACGCGAAGGTACCGCAGGCGATCGCATGGTCAACTTCGGCAAACCAGACGGCATCGATTGTCGGGCCCGCGCTGGGCGGACTGCTGTATGCGTTTGGACCCCACGTTCCGTATGGATTGTGCGCTCTCTTATTTGCGACAGCGGCCTTGTTGAGCTCGACCATCGTTCCCAAACGACGGACGGCCGGTAAGGCGCCGGTGACCGGACAGTCGATCCTGGCGGGGATTCATTACATTCGAGAGCGCAAGAACATATTGGGCGCGATCTCGCTGGATCTTTTTGTGGTGCTGCTGGGCGGCGCAACCGCGCTGCTTCCAGCGTATGCACGAGACATTCTGCATACCGGGCCGTGGGGACTTGGACTGTTGCGCCTGGCGCCCGCGGTCGGCGCGCTCTCGACCGCAATCTTCCTCGCACATCATCCGATTCGCACCCGGGCCGGGCATCGTATGTTCGCCGCAGTGATGGTCTTTGGCGTGGCCACGGTTGCCTTCGCTCTTTCCGGGAATGTATGGCTATCGATGGCGATTCTTTGTGTGCTGGGCGCCGCGGATGTGACCAGTGTGGTGGTGCGGTCTTCGCTGGTTCAACTGGAAACCCCCGACGAGATGCGGGGCCGGGTGAGTGCGGTGAATTCGCTCTTCATCGGGACATCGAATCAACTGGGCGAGTTCGAATCGGGGGTGACGGCATCCTGGTTCGGGATCATACCGGCGACGATCGTTGGCGGGGTTGGCAGTATCGCGATCGCACTGATCTGGATGGTGGTGTTTCCGGATCTCAGAAAGCTGAAGAGTGTCGCGGGATCCGTTGCCGACGAGAAGCTGGAGGGTAGCGAAGTAATCTCGTTATGAACCAACTGGGACAGGCCGCTTCGGTCGAATCGATTCACCAGCCTTGCGGATGGAGCCCTACACGCGCTACTGACCTTTGTCGCTGCGAGGCGCCAGAATCTCTGTCAGATAGTCGTGGGTTGCCGGGATTCGTTCCAGGTGAGGGTACCGCACGCCTCCCGGGTATTGAATTTCGCGGGTTTCTACGGTAGCAAAGTTGCGAACGACCAGCGAGATTTTTCCGTTTCGAGGGTGGGCAATGGATTCTTCCAGCACATCCGGTGAGAACGCAACTCCGTCGACAGCCAGAACCGTCATGTCCGGTCCCAAGCCGGCATCGTATGCCGGAGTCCCGGGCAAAACATCGGAGATCGTGCCGCCCTTCTGCAGGTCAATCCCAATGGAGGCCGACGCAAAATAGGAGGGAGCCTGTGGAAGGAGCGCAAAAAACGGTTTGTTGTTCGGTGTCGAGTTATAAGTCAGCCGCCAACCCGCAGCTTCAAGACCCTCCGTTGGGGGCAGGCTGTTCACCTGGTAGACGTACTTCTCGAAGAAGCTGTGCCAGTCATAGGGACATATCGCCGAAAGCGAGGCTTCTACATCGGCCCGGGTGTAAGGGACGACAATCGGCGTAGTATCACGCTGGCCGAAGAAGCTACGCAGAAAGTCGTCTAGCGTAACCCGGTCATGAGATTGTTCGCGCATCAGGGTATCGACGCGCAGCCAGATCAACGCGCCCTCGTCGTAGTAATCCTGGCTGCGACGGATTGACCGCCATCCACCCGATACGTTGCGCAAGACCCAATCTTGGGTTGCTGTGTCGACCAGGGCAGTTGTGATCCGGCCAGCCTCGTGAGCGAGGTTCGACGTGGTGAACCCGAGGTAATCGCGCATGTAGGCAGGGTCGTTGAAGCCCGCGCGTGTAGCCAGCAGCATGCCTATGTATTCGTTCAAACCCTCATAGACCCACAGCAAGGTGGTTCGTTCCGGGCCCTGATAGTCGGGCTTTGAATACAACTCTGCCGGGCGCCGGTATTTGCCGACCCAGGAGTGCGATTGCTCATGCGCGAGCAGCGGCCATCCAAACTTCTCTAATTCTTCTTTCTTGGAGAGACCAGCGTCGACGAGTGCATCATACGGAGAATCCTCGTGCTCCAATCCGTCGAAGGGACGCGCATTGCTCTGCGAAACAAGCAGGTGCATGGTTTGCCAGTGGCGGAAGCCGAACATGGCCTGGTCCTGATCGATCAGCCTGGCGAAGAGAGCGAAGGCATGTGCGTCGTCCGCCTTATCGATGGCAGACTTACTATCTCCGGTGAAGTCGAGTTCAGCCGGCCATTTCGACGCCAGTGGCACCGTTCGGAAAAATTCGCCGGCCAGCACCGGGGAATCAATCAAACGTTCGAGGGAGGTAGCGGCAAACGTCACCTTTCCCTCGGACTGGTGGATGACCTGCAAGGAGCTGCCTTGCTTCCAGTTGGGCGGGAGAAGAATAGAAGGCTCAATGAGCAGCTCACGCTTATCGATGCCTCTCGGGTAAAGAACAGACGTATTCCAGGCAAGCAGGATTTGATGATCGGAGATTGTGTTTTCCAGCAACGTATCGAAGTCGACCGTGAGTGCATTGGTGTTGGGTGGGACGTCGATTTTGATGGTGTATATATCGTTGGGGTCGCGCGTCCAGGGCAGCGTCACGTCTCCGGAACGCACGCGAAGCGACGCGAAGTTTTCAATTGGACCAGTGGGTCCGTGTTCGCCAGGAATCCAGCGTGGATAGGCGAGCGCAACGGGCCCTGGTTGCACGCGAATTTGCTCATGCACGAAAGCGATCCGGCGAAAGGCTTGTGTCTCATCGACGAGGAGCGTCATGGTGGGTGCTGAGATAGTTTGCGCGATCAGATCGCCCTTTGCGATGGCGAGCAGCAGGAGTAGCCCAACAGCAGGAAGTTTCCAACGAATTCGCATAAGCATCCACATGCTCCAGTGAGATCAACCGGCGGCGTCTGTTCGCGATGGGCCTGCCGCTACCGATCCTAACCGCTGTTCTCATCCACGGCCACTCGGTTCGCCGAGTTCCGTAAATATCTTGCCTTCCCTCTCACGTTGAGTACTACTCTTACATGGGAAATATTAAGAACACTGGTCGAGGTGCACAGCTCATCGCTCATTTGCGGGGGCGGGGAGACATCGCTATGAGTACCGATGCGATCATGGCTCTCACCCGGAGCAGATAATGAGCGCCCTATTAGTCGCCTTTTGCAGCTATTTCGACTTCCAAAAGCTGGGGTCGGCCTTCATCATTACTTCGGACGGGTTGCTCATCTTGGGGTCGATCACGAACAGATTGTGCTGACTCGATTCGACACACGCAGCTTCCAGTTGTTCCAGCTTCTTGATGCCGTCTTCACCTATCGCCGCCTCGAATTGTTTCCCCGAAGCGAACTCTGCGTCAATATCGGACGCCGATTTGATCGTACTGACGACCAGGAAGCCGCCGCCATGGGAGCCGTACGTCCCCTCATAGGTTCCCCAATGAGCGTCAGGAACGCCCTTCTTGTAGCCGTCGACCACCAGCTTAACCAGCTGCTCCCATTCTTGACCATGGCCGGGGCGAACGAAATACTGGCTGATCTCCATGTAGTGGGCTCCCACGCGAAAACCCGGATTGAGACTTAGGTCGTCGCGCATCATCCAGATACTGGAATCCGTTTCGGACAACAAATCGCCGTCGGCGACGCTGGCACGGTCGAGAGCAGCGGAGAGGGAAGCATCGCTGATTATGCCCTTGTGCTCTGACTCCATGGCGGCAAAGGAGGGGTACGCGTACAGGAACAGGGTGCGCGAGGGCCCGGACAATGCACTCGCAGCAAAGTAGTGGGGCGCATTTTTGCTTGCAGCCTCGGCGCGGAGATAGGCCCCTTCGGTCAATTGATGGGGAGTGCCGTCCTTACCGGGCTTGGTGTACTCCCGAGAAATGAAGAGAATCTTGTTGGTGGGAATGACGCCATTTTCCTGCGCCACGAGAGCTACGGACGAGGCCAATGACATCAGCAATAACAGGGCGGCGGAATGGCCGCGAAATAGCAGCTTCATAAGTTGTTCTCCTGAGGCCGGATGAGTGAGTAAAACAACGAAGATATGCAGACGGTATACTCCGCCGTGAGTTTCGGCAGAGCTGTTGGCCGCAATGCGAACGTACAGGCCCCGACGGCCTGGGCGCCCGGAACGGGTGAACCCGTGGAAAACGCAAGGAAAGCGGAAAGTGGGAGAATCATACGAACTTTGCCGCTGAAAAGGCAAGTCAATTCATGGGGATAGGCGTATCGGCGACGATCGCGCCCGGAGTCGGGCAGGCCCTGGGAAGGTAGGACGTCGGGGCCACCCTGGCCGGGATTTCGTTCTAGCTCCCCATAATCCCGGTTGGCTATGGTTATTTATTCGTAATTGGATATTGCCGCCGCCTTACTTATAGGGGGAGAATAAGAACGGATTGCATCGCCGCAATCTTAAGTGCGCATGCCAAGGAGGCGAGTCATGGGTGAGATTCCCTGTAGGCCGCTCTCAAGCGTGAAACTCTGGTTCGCCGTAGCAATCCTTGCGGCGGCCGCTCATCCTGTATTCGCAAGCCAGGCACCCCAAACCGCAGCCAGCCCTCCCCCAAAAGCGCCTGTCGCGGAGCGTAAAGCTCTCACCCTCGAGGAGCTTCCTGCCGAGAAGAGGGCCGATATTCTGATGGCGCGGGGGGAGTACGCTGCCGCGATCAACGCTTACCAGCAAAGCGATCTGAAATCCGCCATTGTCTGGAACAATATCGGCATGGCGTACCACCATCTTTTCGCCCTGGACGAAGCCCGCAAAGCTTACCAGCATGCACTTGCGCTCAATCCTCGTTTTGCCGCTGCTTCCAATAATCTTGCTGCCGTCTACTATGGCCAACACGAGTTCAAGGTCGCAGAGCACTGGTACAGACGAGCGTTGAAACATTCAAACGAAAGTGCGGTTATTTACTGCAATCTTGGTACGGCTTACTTTGCTGAGTCCAAGATGAAGAAGGGGATCAAGATGTACCAGAAGGCCTTCGCTATTGACCAGGGGGTCTTTGCACCTAATCAAGCGGCAATGGTGGAGGGCGGAGGTTCGCGGGAGCAACGGGTGGCCATCAACTACTATATCGCCCAGACGTTTGCCAGCGCGGGCAAGCAGGAACAGGCGCTCATCTACCTGCGCAAGGCCATGGATGAAGGCTTCAGGGATCGCAAACGGCTTGACGAAGATAAGGATTTCGCAGTGCTGCGGACGACACCGGAGTTTCAACAACTACTCAACCAGGAGAACCTGTACTGAACCCTCTGAGCCGCGTACTGCCGCTTAGAGCTTTCCTTGCCTAAAGCCCGAGCAGTAGGATGGAATTACAGTCTCAGCCGCCCCTCGCAGAGATGTTGTTCCCATTGGAACTCCGGGTGGCGAGAAGGCAGGGGGATCGATTGGCCGCGACGATGAGCCCTGGCGCTGTTACCGCTCCTGCGCCACCATTGAAGCTCGATTACAGTCTTACCGGCGTTAATTCCACCTTAGCGGTCGAACGGGGACTTGCTGAAGCCGAGTGGTATCAGTGTCCTGTTCCCCGCGATACCATGCGCGGCTTGCTCCAGCGCCGCGATGGTCCGGCGATCCGCGACACAATTCTGTGGTTTGCCCTCATTTTCGCCAGCGGTTTTTTGACCTACAAGCTGTGGGGTACGTGGTGGGCGATTCTCCCTTACCTCGTCTACAGCGTGCTCTATGCCTCGACCTCTGATTCCCGCTGGCATGAGACAGGCCACGGTACCGCGTTCAAGACCGATTGGATGAACAACACGCTGTACGAGATTGCCTCGTTCATGGTGATGCGCGAATCCACGGTTTGGCGCTGGAGTCACACCCGCCATCACAGCGACACGATTATTGTCGGCCGCGATCCGGAGATTGCCGTTCCCCGACCGCCGGATTTGAAGGCCTTCGTCATGTCGTTCTTCAATCTCAAGGTGTATCTGAAATATTTCAGGCTCATCCTTTTACATTCCACGGGGCGCATGGATGCAGAAGGGAAGACATTCATCCCTGCAACAGAGTTTCCCAAGGTGTATCGCAAGGCGCGTATCTATGTCGCCCTTTATGCGGCGGTGATTGGGCTGGCGATCAAGACCGGCAGTATCCTCCCGTTGTTGCTGGTAGGCTTTACGAATTTCTTCGGCACCTGGCTGCTGGTCACTTATGGATACACGCAGCATGCAGGCTTAGCTGAGAATGTCCTCGACCACCGTCTCAACTGCCGTACGGTATACATGTGCTGGATCCACCGCTACCTGTACTGGAACATGAACTACCACGTGGAGCATCACATGTTTCCGCTGGTGCCTTACCATGCCCTGCCGAAGCTACATTCCGCTGTAAAGGACGACTGTGCGGTGCCGTACCCGAGCCTTTTCTCGGCCTGGCGGGAAATTGTGCCTACGATTCTCAAGCAGGTCAGGGACCCCGGATACCACGTTAAGCGTCAGCTCCCGGCTCCAAGGTTACGGGTGAACGAAGCTGGACGATCCTCTTATGGCAATCCCGACGCAACAGGCTGGATCGAAGCTTGTGCCGCGTCCGATCTTGAGCGTGCAGATGTGATTCGTTTCGATCACGGCAAGAAAACATACGCACTCTATCGCACCCAGGAGGGCGAGCTCTACGCTACCGACGGATTGTGCACCCACGGTAATACTCATCTCTCCAACGGCCTGGTAAAGGGAAACATCATCGAGTGTCCCAAGCACAATGGGCGCTTCCACCTGGTCGATGGCTCACCCGCGCGGGTGCCGATTTGCCGCGGTCTAGCCACCTATCCCATCGAAGAGCGCACGGGGCGGATCTTTATCAATGTGAGCCGGCCTGGCGGTGCTGGGGCCCGTCCGCAGAAGACGTATCAATTGCGTGTGGTGAGTAACTGCAACGTCGCCACCTTCATTAAGGAACTTGTTCTCGAGCCTCTGGATGGTTCGGAAAAGGTCGGTTTTACCCCAGGAGACTATCTGCAACTCGACATTCCGGCGTACGACGAGATCCGCTTTCGCGAGTTCGATATCCCCGAGCCTTTTGCTTCTGTATGG
>DASRRN010000329.1:0-3942 GCA_035695685.1 Acidobacteriaceae bacterium
AATACGCCAAATCGACCCGGAGCCATCATCGCTCACTAGCAGCGAACCGTCCGTTGCCGTCGCCACACCTACCGGTCTACCCCAAACGCTCTTGTCGTCCACCACAAAGCCGGTCAGAAAATCTTCGTACTCGCCCGACGCATGCCCTGTCTGATGGAGCGGCACACGAATCAGTTCATACCCGGTTCTCGGTGATCTGTTCCAGGAGCCATGCTCCGCGGCAAAAATATCGCCCGCATACTCTGTGGGAAATTGTGTCCCGTCGTAAAACGTCATCTCGAGCGAGGCGTTGTGCGGCTGCAGAATCACATCGGGCGTAATGACTTTGTCCTTCAGATCCGCGCGTTGCCCGGCGAGCCGGGGATCCTGGTGCGGGCCCATATACCACCACGGCCATCCGTAAAAACCGACAGGCTGTACGTGGGTAATGTAGTCCGGGACCAGGTTGTTGCCTAACTCATCGCGCTCATTGACGGAGCACCAAAGCTCGCCGGTCTTGGGATTGACGGCGATCCCCACAGGATTCCGAATCCCATAAGCATAAATGCGCTTATTGGATCCGTCAGGGTTGAACGCCAGGATGTCCGCCCGGTCCTTCTCTGCGGGAGTATCATCGACGTTTTCCTGCGAGCCCACTGAGACAAACATTGTCTTGCCGTCCGGCGAGAACTGGACATCCCGTGAACGATGGTGTCCCCCGCTGGGTAGATCGTCGAGATGCTCCGCTGGGCCGGTCGCCGCCACATCCCCACTGTGATAGGGAAAACGCACCACTGAGTTCATATTGGCCACATAGACCCACTGCGGGTTGGGGCCGAGCGGATAAAAGGCAATGCCAAACGGCGTATTCAAGCCGGTGGCGAAGACGTGCACCTCTTCCGGTTTACCGTCTTTCGTCATACCGCGAAAGACTTTGATGTCGCCTGCCGTCGTTTCGGCCAGGAACATATCGCCGTTGGGCGCTCTACGCAGAATCCGCGGATTCGTAAGTCCTGTCGCATACAGGCCGACGGTGAAGCCATCCGGCGCCTTGGGCCAAGCATTTTCGGGGCGGGGAACAATTGTCGGGCCGCCCACTGCAGATTTGGAGGCGTAGGGTTGGGGAAGGTCTTTGAGCGTAATGTGGCGAATCGTTCCCGGTTTCTCAAAACGATAATCCGTGAACGGAGCTTGCGGTGGTGGGGCGTTGGAAATTTGTGGCGCGGCCTCTGCGGGCGCCGCAGGTGGTGCGGACGCCGCAGCGCCTCGTGTAGCCGAAGCGCTCATCGATTGGATGTAGGTAACCAGTTGCCAGCGCTCTTCATCTGGCAGCGCCGCCCACGATGGCATTCCATTTTCCATTCCGCCTTTGGTGATGTACCAGAAAACTGCGCCATCCGGTACACCTTGCAGGGCTCCATGCGCCAGCGGTGGAACATTGCCCGTTCCCTCTCCGGTTACTCCGTGGCAAGCGGCGCAGTGGCTGGCATAGCTCGTCTTCCCGGCGGCGATTGCAGATGGCTGACCGGTATAAGGATTTTTCTCCGCTGCAGCCGAAGCAGGCGCATTGTGAAACGAAGTGCCCTGGGCATGCAAAAAGTAAGCAGAAAAGCCCATAGAAAAGGCTATAAAGAAAAGGAAAACTAGCAGGTTAGTCCTACGCATGACCGTCGCCATAAAGCGGCATTCTTTGCCTCCTCTACCTAAACAAGTATTTCCTGTCCCAACAAGCGAAATAGTACGAAACGGGTTTGTCACCGCCCGCGAAGCGGCGGAGAATGAACGTGATATGAAGCGTGACGCTCTCATCCTACTGCTTGGTTGCCTCGCTCTTTCGCCCCTTGCTCCGGCACAAACAACCGGTGATCGCATCAACCTCTACTTTGGCGACTGGCACAGCTCGGCGCCGCACGTAATTCGTGGAGCGCTCGAAGAGCGAGACATTCTTACTCGCGGAGATGGCCTCAATCCGTCCCGCGCCGGCGCGGTTTTACGCTTTCTCAACTCCTACACCCATGCAACCCTGGCGGCCGGGGCATCCACCAAACCGGTACGTTTGGATGGCCAACAGGAAATTTATTTCGTGGAGTCCGGCAAGGGCACGGTGACTGCGGGTGGCCAGAGTGCCGGCTTGTACCGGAATGTCGCGGTCCTCATGCCGGCCCATTTGGAGTTCACTCTCAAGAACACAGGCGATGAACCTCTTGCCATGTACCTGATCAGCGAGCCCACTCCTGCTGGTTTCCGCCCCAATGCAAACATGATTGTTCGCGATGAGAATACGATTCCCATTACCTCCAGTAATGGCTTCTGGGCGCACATAGCAAAACAACTCTTCACCACACAGGACGGTCTGGCAACGCTGGAGAGTGTGGTAACCGTCACCCTCGACCCGCTGACGATTGGCAAGCCGCACCCGGCGCCCAACGAGGACACCAGCGATATTGAAGAAGTGTGGACCTCGCTCTACGGCAACAGCCTCGCGCTGGTCGGGAACCAACTGCGTGAACAGACTCCCGGCATGGCTTATCTGCACATTCCCGACAATCTCACACCTCACACCAACATCAACCCGAGCAGCGATGCGCAGGCAAAGTTTCTATACTTCGCCCGTTACCGTCCCCACGAAACCAGAAAGTGAAAAAACACTTGGGCATTTCCCCCCGCAACAAATCGATGGCTGCGGCAGGTCCCGCGTCTGAGACCTGGGGTACGCGACGAACCTTGACGTTCACCGTCAATGGGAAGGAAACTGCCCCCACGAGACCAGGAAGTAGCGGCAACCCATCTCTCGCCCCGCAAACTGCGTTTCGCACTATTTCGCTTGTTCGGCCGGGAAAAACTTGTTTACGTAGCAGGGTCAGTAAAATGCCGCAAGATCGGGAAATACGGAGACCATCGATGATAAGGAGGTACGTTGCATCCCTGGGCCTGTGCGCACTGCTGGCGCCAGTCGCCATGGCGCAGATAACCGGAGATAAGATCGATTTGTACTTCGGAGACTGGCACAATGCCACCCCGCGCACCGTGCGCGGATCGCTCGAAGAGCGCGATATTTTCACCCGTGGCGATGCTGCCAACCCTCCCCAAAAGGGCGCGGTGCTTCGCTATATGAACTCCTACACCTACGACACACTGGCGCCCCAGGCATCGACCAAGGCCACCAAGCTCGATGGCCAGCAGGAGATCTACTTTGTAGAATCAGGCAAAGGCACGGTGACCGCGGGCGGAGAAACCGCTGACCTGTATCGGAACATTGCCGTCCTTATGCCGGCGAATCTGGAGTTCACCCTCAAGAACACGGGCGACCAGCCCCTTGCCATGTACGTGATCAACGAGCCCACGCCCCCCGGCTTCCGGCCAAACACGGCCATGCTGGTCAGGGACGAAAACAAGATCCCGGTAAGCTCCACCACGAGTTTGTGGTGCCACATCGTCAAGCCGCTCTTCTCAACCGCCGACGGGCTGGGCACTCTGCAAAGCGTGCTGACCGTCACTCTCGATCCGCTTACCATCGGCAAGCCCCACGTGGTAGACCATACTGACATCGAAGAAGTGTGGACCGCGCTCTACGGAACCAGCCTTGCCTTCGTCAGCAATTCGCTCCGCAAGCAGACGCCGGGTATGGCGTTCTATCACGTACCGGATAACCTGACGCCCCACACCAACGTGAATCAGAATGAGGATTCGCAAGTGAAATTCCTCTACTTTGCCCGCTATCATCCGCATGAAGACAGGAAATAGAATGCGAGGGGAGACGGTGAACATGCTGTGTTTACGAACGGCGCTTCCTACTGCTTTGGGCGTAGCCTTCGCCCTCGGCTCGCTGGCCGTGGCGCAGAATACCCCGCCCAGCAGCGGGACGCAGAATGCGATTAACGGCATCAACTCCTATCCCGGACCCGGCCTGGTCAAGTATCAAAACACTCCCGATCCGATGGACCGCCGCATCGATATGTTCAT
>DASRRN010000330.1:0-5414 GCA_035695685.1 Acidobacteriaceae bacterium
GACGGGCCGTTCTGCCGTCGGCGTGTAGGGCAAGGTCACCTTATGTCCCAGGCCGGCCGAAGCATAACCCGCATAGATAGCTCCCAATACAACCTTGCCGTCTTCTCCCGTGACCAGCGGAGCTTCCAGGCCCCGTATGGCGCGGGCGAAGTGACGCATCTCCTGGGGGAAACCATAATTCCAGAGTTCTTGAAAGACCGGCCAGCTCCAGCCTTTGGTTGTGGGCGCCTTTTCGACCGCATAGCCGAAGCCATATTCGCTGTAGGTCGGGAGCGCGTTGCCCATTTGCAGATTGGCAATCGTAAGCCCGCCTTCGCCGTAGACCTCGATGCGGTCATCCATGCCGCCCCGGCGGGCCCAGCTATTTTCGATAATACTGAAGGCTTTGCCTTCGAATTCGATGATGCTCACAGCTTCGTCATCGAGTTGTGTCTTGTCTCCGTGGACGTAGGTGCCCAGGTGAGTGTACACACTCATTATTTTGGGCCGCCCGAGAAACCAGTACGCGAAGCCGATGCCGTGGGCGCCGAGGTCGAAGAGGGCTCCGCCGCCTGCTCGCTTCACATCCCAAAACCATTCCGCATGAGGGCCGAAATGCTTCTCACTTTGCTTGATGAGATGGACTTTGCCGAAGGCGCCGGAGTCTGCCATTTCCTTGGCCTTGACATACTTCGGAGTGAAGAAAAGCGACTCGGCATAAAGCAGCAGAACTCCGTTGGCGCGGCATGCCTCGATCATCCTGTCGGCCTCGTCGAGCGTGATACAGAGCGGCTTCTCGCAGATGACGTGCTTGCCCGCCTCCGCCATGGCAACGGCCATCTCGCAATGCAGAGCGTTAGGCGCAGTGATGCTGACCGCCTCAATCTGAGGATCTTTGGCCAGTTGCCGGTAATCGCTGTAGACGCCGGGAATTTTATAACGATCGGCCAGAGCTTGCGCATGGGATGCGGTGGGGGAGGCAACCGCCACTACGGACATATCTTCCTCGATCATGCTGATCGCGGCCGCGTGACAATCTGCCTGGAATTGCGAGCCGATGATGCCGGCGCGCACTGGACCGTTTTTCATGATTCCCTCGTTTACTGTTTGCTCGCTTTAGCATACAAGCCAAGTGCGGCTTGAGTTTAGTGATCGAGCCACAAACAACGATGGTAGGATTTGCCGTTTCCTATAGCCTGCGAAAAAGTGCGAAATTGAGCGCCCCACGTGCCCAACCCGAGTACAGAGGGTGACGTTAAATCGAATCGGGGCTTGTTGTCGAACCAACGACGTCTGATCGCTTCCGTTGCGTCTGGTGCAGATGATCAGGCAAAATTGCAAAGTACTCCGCAAGAGCTCTCTTCGGGTTGATATTCTCACCGTGGACGGGCCGCCTCGGGAGACCCTTTGGAAACCCCCGCGTATCGACGTTTGCTCGTCCGCCTTCTCGCACTGCCCATCCTTGCCTTGGCCTTGCTTGCGTTGATTACGGCTTACGGATTCCGCCAGGCGCAACAGAGTGCGCGCCGGGTCGACCGGGCCGACCAGGCGATCGCGCACGCCAGCAACCTGGTCAAACTGATGGTGGATGAAGAAACCGGACTGCGGGGATACCTGCTGACCCGCGATCCGGTCTTCCTTGAGCCCTACCATAAAGCTACAAAAGACCTGGATCCCGAGTTCGCAACCCTTTTCCGTTTGACCAGGCGCGACCCTGAACAAACCGCCCGCCTGCAGCGCATGCAAACGGCGTCGCGTGCATGGCAGCAGTTTGACCGCGAAACGATTGCGATTCCCACCCCAGCGTCTGACTTGAAGGCCCAGATGTTTGAGCGCAAGCAGCAAATGGACGCTCTCCGTGCTTCCGACGATGATTTCCTTTCCGCTGAGACGCGCATCCGCGCCGGCCGGTCATTTACCTCCCTACGGATCAATAACCTCACCTTCTATGGGCTCATAGGGCTGGCCGCGATGCTCGGTGTGTTGATCGCCTGGGAGATTAGCCGGCTCTTCGAAAAACTCTCTAGTACTTACAATCTGCAATTGAAAGAAGTGCAGCGTCGGGGAGACGAGTCCTATGCCCGCGAGCAATGGCTGAATACCACCCTGCGCAGTATTGGGGATGCGGTGATCGCTTGCGACCCCGAGGGCAAAGTGGTGTTCATGAATGGGGTCGCCGAGCAGCTAACAGGATGGAAAGAGAGAGAGGCTGACGGTGCTCCACTCTCTAAGATTTTTGTCATTTATAACCAACGCACGCACGCGATCGTGGAGAACCCGGTGGAAGTCGTGCGGAGGTCGGGCAAGATAGTTGGGCTTGCCAACCACACCGTTCTGGTCAGTAAAGATGGGAGTGAATTCCAGATCGATGATAGCGCCGCTCCCATCCTTAATAAGGACGCGCGCATGATCGGCGTCGTTCTTGTGTTCCGCGACATCAGCGAACGCTACGCCTCTGAGCGGGCGCTGATACGTGCGGAAAAGCTGGCGTCGGCCGGGCGCCTGGCGGCAGCCATCGCGCATGAGGTCAATAATCCCCTGGAAGGCCTGGTCAACCTCATCTATCTGGCGCGTAGTCAGGAGGATATCGGAAGCATTCGGCGCCATCTCCTGGAAGCCGACCGTGAATTGCAAAGAATCGCCCACATCACCCGCCAATCCCTGGGCTTTTATCGCGAGAATTCCGCGGCCGGTCTTTTCCGTCCCGATGTTGTTGTCCGTGAAGTCTTCGACTTTTACTCCTTCCGTGCAGCCCAAGCGCACGTCGGCCTGCACGTGAACACTAAAACGGAGCAGAAGGCCTGGGGAAACTCTGGAGAATTCCGCCAGGTGATCTCTAATCTGCTTGCCAACAGCCTCGATGCTTGCCGGTCTGGCGACGCCATCTGCGTTAGGGTACGGGCTGCGCGCAGCCCACGCGATCCCGCCTTGAAGGGAACGCGCGTGGTGGTAGCTGACACAGGCTGTGGCATTGAGCCGGAGAACCTCCACCGTATCTTCGAACCATTCTTCACCACCAAAAAGGACACCGGTACGGGGTTGGGTTTGTGGGTTTCTCGCGAACTCATCGAGAAGCATGGAGGCCATCTCAGCGTGCGCTCCAGTGCTGCCGGACGTCGCACTGGAACGGTTTTTTCGTTGTTTCTGCCTGGGTCGATCGAAAGAGAGCTTGAAGTAACCAGATTTTAATGTGGAGACCGCAAACGCCAAGACTAGTATGGCGCAAGGCTTGGCCCAAGGAGGTAAAATGACGATGACGCCAGAGGCTGTCTTCCAATACGAAATTCAGAAATCTGGGGACGAAAGCACCGGCCCAGTCACCATCGTCGTTTGCCACGGCAGGGTGGTGAACGAAACCTCGGGTCAACTAAAGGAAGTGGTTAAGCCCCTCATCCCTTTGGGCGGCCGCATCGTGCTCGACCTGACCGACGTGAGCTACATGGATAGCAGCGGTCTGGGAGCCCTGGTGGGACTAAAGGTCTCAGCCCTGAGAGAAGGTTATTGCAGGCTGGAATTGGTGAACCTGTCCCCCCGTGTAAAGGAATTGCTTCGCCTTAGCAACCTGACGCAGTTGTTCTCGTCGTAGGCCGGAAAACCCGCGCCCCTCTTTGAAAGAGGCAGCCCTTCGGAGCTGCCTCTTTTTCTTGCGCCTCATCAGCTCCGGTAACTTGGCGCGATAACAGATAAGCCAATAATGGATACTGTCTTAATCCACAACACGCGGGTTACTCACGGCATAACTCCATCGCTAACCGGCGCAAGTTCATCCTAAGTCCCCCGAAAGTACTGTTCACGGGAGTAGCCGCCTTGCGTATTTTCAAACTGTCACTACGGCGAGCATCGCGCTTTCCGAGCGCCAGTCTTCCCAGCTAAGTCCGGTCAAGTGCGGAGCGCAGTATGTGGACAGCAAACTTATCAACCAAAGGGCAGAGCCACGCAGCTGCGCTATGCCTGGCGATGGTTAGTCTAAGTATTGCCGGTTGCGGCTTTAGCCTGAATGAAGCTGCGATTATAAAAATGTCGGCAATCCAGGGCACCGGCAATAACCTGCGTGTGACCCAGACCATGCAGTTTAAGACCGAGGCGCCGGTTACCTGGTCAGTGAATGGTATTCCCGGTGGCAACGCCGACGTTGGCACCATTTCTGGAAACGGCCTGTACACCGCGCCAGGCATCGTACCGTTACCAAACAATCAGGTGACCATTGAAAGCTCCGCAAACATATACCCTTCGTCCAAGGGTAATTACGGTGTTTCTGTTCTGAATCCAATCCCCATCGTGACCACCATTACGCCCGGATCATTTTCCGAGGGGATGGCGCAAATCGTGGTGAACGGATCGGCCTTTGTCTATGGCGCGCAGATTCTGTGGAATGGCGTAGCGGTTCCCACCACCTACATATCAGGTACTCAACTGGTAGCCATCATCACCGAAAATACACCGGGCACTTATCCGGTGACCGTGGTCAACCCCGATCCTGGTTCGGCATCTTCCAAGAGCATCAACGCGCTGGTTCAGCCAGGCCAGGTAGTCATCCAGTTACAACCGTCAGAAACCAGTGTTCGGGTCAACAACAACATCACTATTACTCCGACCGTAACCGGTTCGCAGGATACTGCACTCAACTGGACGGTCAACGGTGTAGCCGGCGGCAACGCCCAGATCGGCGCCATCAGCGCCAAAGGCGTCTACACAGCGCCCGCGGTGGTGCCGAATCCAAACCTGGTGGTGGTGCAAGCCACCAGTGTCGATAATCCCAACTCCCTCACTATTGTGAATGTCCAGGTTCTGAACCCCGTCCCCGTTTTGCTCAGTGCTGCACCTTCTACAGTCAATATCGGTTCGACCTCTGTAGTGCTGTCGGGTGGAAGCTTCATCAACGGCGCGACGGTGCTCGAGAACGGGTCGCCGATACCGACGCAGTTCAATTCGTCTACCCAGTTGACTGCGACCGTCGACCCCACCGTTGCTGGTCCTTTTGATCTGCAGGTTCTCAATCCCGATCCCGGAGCCTCTGTTTCCGCCGATGTGGTGGAGCAGGTACCGGGCACCCCGCCGACACCACTGGTTCTGCCCCAGGACGCCTCGCGCTTCCTGATGCAGGCCACGTTCGGCGGCTCCGAGGCGGAGATCAACCATCTCTCGACCATCGGTTACGACGCCTGGTTCGCCGAGCAATTTGCCATTCCTAATACCCTGCACGAGCCCTACGCCGAGCGGGCGATCATGCTCAACACCCAGCCCGCATGCGCGGCCACCGACGCCACCTGCAATCAGAAGCTGTTTCTCGAGACCTACGGCGATGATTATTTCGAGCAGCCTTTCTGGAGCAGCGCCCTTACCGGCAAAGATGCATTGCGTAAGCGAGTGCAGTTCGCGCTCAGTGAACTCTTCGTGATCTCAAGCCAGGATGCGATTGTGGGGCAGATGCCGCG
>DASRRN010000331.1:0-6633 GCA_035695685.1 Acidobacteriaceae bacterium
ATCTTCATCCCAATTTTGATGCCCGCCTGGGAAGTCTTGATTTCCGCTACCAGTCCTCTTATGGCGAGATACGATCCGCGTGGTCGATGAAGGGTACGACTGCTACGTGGCTGGTCACGATTCCCCCAAACACGACTGCCCGCATGCCACTGTCAGCCGGGCAGCAGGATAAGTTCACGTTGGACGGAGAATCGCTGGCCAGCAATAAGAAACTCCGTTTAGTGGATAACGCAGAGGGCAGACCGACCTACGAGCTGCCTGCCGGCACTTATTCCTTCCGGGTTACTACAGAGTAAGTCTCAGCGGTTGGCGATGGGCTGTAAAATAACTTAAAGCCCTGGGGAAAGCGCCACATTGCTTGGACGCGATGGGAACCTAAATTCCCTATTGAATCTGGGGTCCTGCTCCCCGGAAGAGCGATTGATATATCTCAATTATTGACATAACGGAATTTAGGATAGAAACTGTTACCCTATTGCAATTCTTCAGCCTTGGCTGTTCAAGGCTGAAAAAGGTCCGCCGGCGCTCAAGAAGAACGTCGACTGAACCGTTGAGCGTGGTTTCGCGGATAGGGACACTATGGCACAGGACATGGAAGGCTCCGTTTGGCAGGCACTTGATCAATTCAAGATTGAATTGCCTTCGTGGGGTTTCGCAAATACGGGAACCCGGTTCGGCAAATTTATGCAGCCCGCGGCAGCGACCAACCTGGCGGAAAAATTCAGCGACGCCGGGATGGTTAACCAGCTAACCGGGGCTTGCCCGACGATTGCCCTGCACACCCTTTGGGATCTGCCGAATGGGCTCAAAGATGTCTCCCATGTACAAGAACTGTCCGGTAAATGCGGCGTGGCCGCAGGGTCCATCAATCCCAACTTCTTTCAGGGACAGGAATACAAATTCGGAGCACTGGGTAACCCCAATCCGGCAATCCGCCAGCAAGCTCTCGACCATCTGCTGGACTGCGTCGCGATAGCGGGTAAATTAAACTCACGCGATATCGCGCCGTGGCTTCCCGACGGCTCGAGCTATCCCGGAACCCAAAGCATACGACGCCGCATTGGATGGTTTGAGCAAGCCTTCAAAAAAACGCATGCGGCCATGCGGCCTAACCAAAGATTACTGATCGAATACAAGCCTTTCGAGCCATTCTTCTATCACACCGACGTTGCCGACTGGGGCATGGCGCTGCTATTGGCCAAGGCGGCCGGCCCGCAGGCATTGGTGCTGGTGGACACCGGACATCACTACCAGACACAAAACATCGAACAAATTGTCGCCTGGCTGCTGCGCGCCGGCATGCTGGGCGGCTTCCACTTCAATGATCGGCGCTATGCCGACGACGACCTTACCCTGGGATCGATTGATCCTTACCAGGTCTTCCGTATCTTTCACGAGATTCGCAACTACGAATGGGAAACGGGCGCGCCTGTAGACGTGGCCTACATGATCGACCAAAGCCATAACCTAAAGGGCAAAATGGAAGCCATGGTGCAAACCGTCTGCACCGCACAGGAGATTTACGCCAAGGCGGCACTGGTCGATCACGCGCGGCTCTCGGTGCTGCAAGACGAATGCAAGCTGGTTGAAGCTGAAGAGTGCTTTCGCTCGGCGTTCTGGCAGGACGTGCGGCCAATCGTCAAGAGCTGGAGGCGATCGAAAGGTCTGGTAGAGGATCCACTGCTGGCGCTCCGCGAAAGCGGCTATATCGAACAGATTACGAAGGAACGTGCAGCGGCGAACCAGGGCGCCGTGGCAAGCTACGCCTGAACTTCTATCGTACTTTTAAATAATTTCCGTAACCCACCACTACGGTCGATCCGACCAGCAGGAATAATCCTAGTGCTACCAGGCCTTTCGTCCGCCGGCTGGTTCCTTTCCACTCCTTCAGGGCCAAGCCCCAGAGGGTGGCAAAGATGATGATGCTCGCCATATGGAGCGTCCAACTGGAAAAGTCGTATTTGCCCATCTTCGTCTGCCCCATGGAATAGAAGAAGAATTGGAAATACCAGATCACTCCCGCCAGGGCGGCGAGAATGTAGTTCTTTACCAGTGTCTGACCGGTGAGGCGGCTCACCAGACCATGCGCAGTAGAACCTACGTTCGCCGGCTCCTCGTCTGCCGCTGTGCTCGAACCCATGGGGTTGATGCCCGGGGCTCCCGCGAACTGGGCGAGGGAATGATTTTTTACGATCAGAAAAAGCGACCACAGGAAATTGGTAAAGAAGCCGCCCCAGAGAACGACGACCAGAACGGGTAGGTTCTGCCAAAGATCGAGACGATGCTCCGCGAGGAGTCGAACGCGTGCTATCTCGGCGATGGGTTTACCGGCGGCGAGCCCGTAGGCGAAGC
The DNA here is from genome assembly GCA_035695685.1 of Acidobacteriaceae bacterium. Lineage (GTDB taxonomy): Bacteria > Acidobacteriota > Terriglobia > Terriglobales > Acidobacteriaceae > PALSA-350. Next base: position 2,353 of record DASRRN010000331.1, read on the forward strand.
AGGAGCTCATAATACCGGCAAAGATGGCCACGGCAAGCCCTTTGCCAAAGGAGAAGTCGCGTTCCCCGGCTTCCGCCCGATGCTCGCTCGAAATTTCGTGCTCTTTCGAGTAGCCGGCGAGACCGCTGACGGCAATCGCCAGCATGCACACGCCGACACCGGCGAGTATTACCTGCCCAGATGTCTCGTGCAGAATCGACGACATCTGACCGCTGAAGATCGGCGGCATCAAGGTGCCAAACGCGGTACAAAAGCCAAGTGCGATCGCATATCCAAGAGCGATTCCGAGGTAGCGAATCGAAAGGCCGAAAGTGAGTCCGCCGATCCCCCACATCACTCCCCAGAAGCATGCGTAGGTGATACTGGCAGACGGGGCAGCATGAAGAATGGCGAACAAATGCGGGACCAACAAAAGTGCCAGCACCATCGGAGCGATGATCCAGGCGGCAACGCCCTGGATGATCCAATAAATTTCCCAGGACCAGCGTTTGATTTCTCGGAATGGGATGAAATTGCTGGCAGAAGCAAGGCCGCCGATCCAATGATAGATAACGCCAATAAACGGGTTAGGACCCACATCCACCTCAGTTTCACGGTTAAAGCAAACCCACTTATCCTACTTTAGTAAGGCGCACATTGTGAAATACTTCGTCTATTGAATTTGGTTCGAGGATCTACCAGGAACACAAGGAGAAGACGTATGTCCCTGCAGTATCTCGCCGATCTTTGGGATGAAAGCCATGCCAAAACGCTCGATCCCGCGGCTCTTTTGCGCTATCGCTCCAACTTGCTGGGATCCGATCTGCGCATCACCAATTTCGGCGGTGGTAACACCAGCTCGAAACTCGAGGGCACCGATCCCCTGGACGGGCAAAAGAAGTCGGTGCTCTGGGTGAAAGGCAGCGGCGGTGACCTGGGCAGCATCAAGGTCGAGGGCTTTGCCACCCTGTACATGGATAAGGTGCTCGCGTTATCCAAGATCTACCGCGGGGTTGAGTTTGAGGACGAGATCGTCGGCTTATATCCGCTCTGCACCTTCGGTAACAATCCGGTAGCTGCCTCGATCGATACGGCGCTGCATGCGTTTCTACCCTTCCCACACGTAGATCATCTTCATCCCGACTGGGGAATCGCTCTCGCCGCTTCGGCGAACGGTAAAGAAAAAATGGATGAGTTCAACCGGCAGTTCGGCCACAAGCTGGTGTGGATTCCCTGGCAGCGGCCTGGCTTTGAGCTGGCAATGATGCTCGAACGCGCGGTAAAAGAAGTACCTGGCTGCGATGGCGTTGTGCTCGGCGGTCATGGTCTCTTCACCTGGGGTGGCACCCAGCGCGAGTCGTATCTCAATACCATCAGCATCATCGATCAAATCGGCCAGTTCATCGAGGCTCATCGAGTGAGGAAGAGCGGGGCTCCGTTTGGCGGGGGAAAGTACCAGCCGCACCAGCAACGGCAGGCGATTGCCGTCAAGGTCATGCCGTTTCTGCGGGGCAATGTGTCCACCACGCAGCGCATGATTGGCAGTTTCACAGATATCCCTGAGATCCTTGAATTCATCAATTCTCAATCTGCTGCGGAGCTGGCACATTTGGGCACCAGCTGTCCCGATCATTTCATCCGGACCAAGATTCGGCCGCTTTTTGTGGACTGGGATCCATCGACTGATGCTGCGCAAATCCTGCCTGCCGCGAAAACTGCGCTGGAGAAATATCGCAGGGAGTACGCGGACTACTACAAGCAGCACGCATTGCCAGACTCGCCCGCGATGCGCCATGCGAACCCAACTGTTGTGCTGGTGCCTGGTATCGGTATGTTCAGCTTCGGCAAGAACAGGGCCGAGGCGCGGATTACGGGCGAATTTTATGTGAACGCCATACACGTGATGGAAGGCGCCGGGCATTTAGAGGAAGGTAGTTGTCCTCCCATCCTGCCGCAGTCGGGACCCGCGGCCGATACCAGCGCCTTCAAGGTCCACTCAAACTACGTTGCGTTGCCGGCCTCTGAAGCCTTTCGGATCGAGTATTGGGCTCTGGAGGAGGCAAAGATACGGCGGCAGCCCGCAGCAAAGGAATTGAGCGGCCGCGTCATACTGGTAGTTGGCGGGGCCAGCGGAATCGGCCGCGAGGTGGTGCTGATGGCCGCAGCGCGTGGCGCGCACGTGGTCGTTGCGGACCGCGAGATGGAAGCAGCCGGCAAGGTTGCTGTGGAAGCCCAGGCGATCGTAGGCCGTGAAGCCGTGATTGCCACCAGGATCGATATTCGCGACCGTGCAGCGATTCGATCAGCGCTCGACGCGACGATTGCCGCCTATGGAGGCATTGACATCCTGGTTAACACGGCTGCGCTATTCCCATCATCGCCCGACGGCATCATTAGTGACGCGCAGTGGGCGTCGACGCTTGAGATCAACGTCACCGCCAATTATTTGCTGGCGGACGAAGTAGCCAAGGTGTTCGATGCACAGGCGATTGATACCAGCATTGTGCTGACCAGTTCGGCGAATGCGGTCGTAGCCAAGCGCGGTAGCGAAGCTTACGACGTGAGCAAGGCGGCAGTCAGCCACCTGGTCCGCGAACTTGCCGTCACCTTATCCCCCAAGGTCCGCGTCAATGGCATCAGTCCTGCCACCGTAGTCAAGGGGTCAACCATGTTTCCTCGTGACCGGGTAAAAGCATCGCTGGCGAAGTACAAGATCCCGTTTGAAGACTCCGCTTCCGATGATGAATTGCGTACTTTGCTGGCGCAGTTCTACGCCCAGAGAACATTGACGCATCAACCCATCGACCCGAAAGACTGTGCAGCGGCCATCCTCTTCCTGGCAGGGCCGCAGGCGCCCTGTACGACAGGTCACTTGATTCCGGTCGACGGCGGTCTGACCGAGGCTTATCTCAGATGAGCGATTCTGATTCATCCATCCCGGCCTGTCCCAAAGACCGGCGCGCGATGATCGCGATCGACCTGGGTGCGGAAAGCTGTCGCGTTTCCCTGCTGCGCTGGCTTAATGATTCGCCTCATATTGAGCTGGTTCATCGCCATGCGCATGCTCCGGTGAACCAGAATGGTGAGATTCGTTGGGATCTGCGCCAGATCACGCAGCAGATGGACGTCGGCCTGCGAAAGTGCGCAGAGATTGCCGGCGAGGGCATCCGATCCATCGCTGCCGATGGCTGGGCAGTGGACTATGTGCGCCTGAATCAGAACGGCGAGCCGCTCGCCGAACCTTTCTGCTATCGCGATGAACGAACCATTCGCTCGCAGCCAGAAGTCTACAAACGAATTTCAGCAGCTCGTCTTCGTTCCATTACCGGCATCGAGATGAGCCGCATCAATACCCTCTACCAGCTTTGCGCGGATGCGGATGATCTGCAGGACAAACCGTGGCTGACGTTACCGGAATATACGCTGCATCGCCTTGGAGGGCGGGCAGTGGCTGAATACACCAACGCCACCCATACCCAACTGGTGGATGCCGAGAAGCGTAGCTGGTCACCGGAGATCTTTGCAGCGGCAGGCCTGGTAAGGAACGCGGCAGCTCCCATCGTGGGACCCGGTACCGTGATCGGCAAATTGAAGGGACGTAAACGCAACTTGCTCGGTCTCGATGGAGCTGAGCTAATTGCGCCCGCCTGTCACGACACAGCTTCAGCAATCGCCGGCATTGCGGATAGTGGCGACGATTGGGCCTACATCAGCTCAGGTACCTGGTCGCTGGTCGGGACAACGCTCAAAGAGCCCATCAATGGAGAAGCGGCGCAGACAGCGAACTTCACCAACCTGGGCGCCGTTGGCGGCCGCATTTGTTTTCACAAGAACGTGAACGGCATGTGGATGCTGCGGCAATGCATGACGGAATGGGCCGCGGAAATTGACTGGACTGTACCTGAACTCATTGCGGCCGCTGAACATCTTCCGCCTCCAGCCTCGCTTCTGAATGTGGATGATCCTGACCTATTGCTGCCGGGAGAGATGCCGGCCCGCATGAATCGGCAGCTCAAGCGGCGCGGATTGCAGCCGCTCGCGGAGGGCGCTGAGGCTGCACCGGCAATGACAAGTCTGATTCTCCACAGCCTGGCCGCCAGGTATGGAGAGATTGTGAGCAGCCTTGGGCAGATCACGGGAAAGAAACTTCGCCGAATTTATATCGTTGGCGGGGGAAGCCGCAACACTCTTCTGAACCGGCTGACGGAGGCCGCGACTGGTCTGGAAGTACGATGTGGTGCAGTCGAAAGTGCGACTATCGGTAATTTCGCTGTGCAATTGGCTGCCCTGGAAGATCCGGTT
>DASRRN010000332.1:0-6727 GCA_035695685.1 Acidobacteriaceae bacterium
ATCCTGAAGGGAAAAGACCTGATGGTCGTAGAGGATGCGCATGAACTCTTTGAGCTTCCAAACCCCTCGTACATGCTATCTCGATGCCAATACTGCTGCATGGCCTGCCTCCCAGTCCTTGCTTTATGAACCCCTATAATGGTCTTTTGGCAATGAAGTTTACCCTCACCATTCCGTCGGTGCAGCTTCCGCGAGCACCGTCCATCACTTTATTCAGTCATTCTCCCTCGGTTACTTTATTCAGTCATTCTCCAAAGATGCGGGTCCCCTTTCTTTCCATGCTGCTGCAGCCGCGGCCGCTGAAAAAGTGGACCCTCATTTGGGCTCTGTGCTTTTATCTCGCTTTCTGTATGGGGTGCTTTTTCGAGTTTGAGCAGCCCCGGCTCGACAAAGAAACCTATATAAGATTTGGTGCGGATTCACCAACCTACTGGGAGGCAGTGAATTACCGGAGTGAACACGCGGAAAATGAGAGTCTCATTTCGTTCACCGGAAACTTGCTGGGCCCGGTAATGATCGGCAAGGTTTTGCGGACCGGGCTTGCGGTCGCCTTCTTCAATATTTTTCTTTTCTTCCTCGCAGTCGAAATAGCCTGCACGATTCCAGGGATGGACCGGTACCTTCTTGTCTTTCTCCTGGTTATTTGTTCGGAAACCGCCCCCGCTCTCGTCACACTGAACAAAGAGATTTTGGTACTACTCTCTACCATCATTTTTGTTAAATATATCTACTCGGAGAAACGTTCGTTGTTACTCCTCGGTGTGGTCCTTGTGGTCTCACTTTTTGCTCGATGGGAGCAAATCGGTGTCATCCTGCTTTTTCTTTTTCTGCGTAGAAAGGGCTCCTTCTTCAGGCGTCATCCCAAGGCAGCTATCGTGAGCGTCATCGCCTTTCTCACCGTGGCTTACACACTGATCGCCAGGTTGCCGGGCTCCGGTATCGGAGCATTCACGCAATACACCAAAGGCGCCCACACCATCGTCAAGCTCAATGCGATCCAGGCCAATTTTGGCTTTCCGCTCGTTTTGGCCCCTAAAGTGATCATGGATTTAATGGGCGAACTGTTACGGCCGTGGACCTTCCTGGCTGAGTTTGGCTACCTTGGATGGGGTGACATACATTCCATGATCATCATCCCGCTGTTCTCCATCGCACTCATCATCCTGCTTGTGATTGCTTACCGTAAGGGCAAGCTGAACCCTCAACGCCCCTTGGCTTTATTGATGATTATTTACATGGTTATGACAGCGGTGACACCGTTCGTTCAGCCGCGTTATAACTACTTTGTGTATGTCTTACTTTGCCTGGAGTTGGCCAGGAAAGACGGTCCTGAAGAGGACGCGCTAACCTCATCTGCGACAGCGATGGCTTGAGGATTTTTTTTCTCGCAGCGCAGCTGCGGCGCGATCGGAATACTTCCTACCTCTGAAGACTGGCCCCTTCGATTCCCTGGCTCTTGAAACAAGGGAAGAGTGTAGGGGTAGCCCAGAGCGGGAGGCTCTCCAAACCAGTGCAGCTTAGCCAACTGTGTGGCCGTCGGAAATGGCTGGAATATCTCGTTTCCTGAGTTGTGACCGCCAGCGCTCCAGCCGGCCCGCTCTGCTCAGGAACAGCCTCTGCAAAAAATACTCCCACGCTATGCGGGAAAAGATCTTATTTTCGTAACGGCGATATTGCCTGAGCGTGCGCATAAAAAGACGGAAAAGCTGGGCAGATCGTTCCACCGGCGGCAAGAACAAGTCGATATATGCGCTCTCAGCCGCCATAAAGTTCCGGTAGCGCTCGGGGCTCATCTCCCTATCGAAATCCATGCTGGCGATCGAGTGATCCACGTGAAGCTCGCCCGCGACGTACATGAATTTGCCTTTGCGGTAGAGTTCTTGAAAGACGTACACATCGGAAAGGTCGAGCCAGAACTCTTCACTATATCCGCCAACTTCACGCAACGCGGTTACGCGCATCAAAGTTGTGCTGTTCACGGCATAAGCCTTGTCTTTGCAGAGCCCACTGAAGGTAACCGGGATCTGTTGCACGCGGTTGAAGCTGAGCAGCCTCCGCGGAGAGACCAAGGCGCCATGAGAAAAGATAAACGGCACAACGGTCGCAATGTCCGGTCTATCCGCAAACCGTTCGCTATATTCGACCATCGCGCCCATGAACTCTTCCGAAACGGTGGTGTCCTGATCCAGCAACAGAAGCCATGGACATCCGAGAGATTCGGCCAGGCTCAGTGCATGGTTGTATGCCCCAGACGTGCCTACGTTACGCCCCGTATGGCTCAGGTCGAACGGAAAAGGGAGGGAGACATGTGTTGCCGGCGTCGGGCTGTTATCCCATAGGAGCACGCGAGCCACGGCATTCAGCCTGGGATTGCGCTCAAACGCCTGAATCAGGCTCTGGATCGTCTGCGAGCCTTCCGGTGACCGCTTGTAGAGTACGACGACAATGAGGATCCGCATCGTCGCTCCTGTCAGCTGGAGCGAAACCGGAGGGCACGACGAAATTGAGCCAGTCGCTGAGCACTTACCTCGTCAGCTAATAGGCGAGAGTGAACGTAATATGCGATCACGCGCGAACACCCGAAAAAGAAACCCAGAACGCAGCCGGCTAACGTCCACAAGGCCCGGAACGGTCCCGATTTTCGGTCCGGCGGCTCGGCTGGGTCGAGTACCTGGATGAGCGGAGATGCCTTCGCCTCGTCCAATCTTGCCGCCTCAAACTGGCGTGCGATCAGATCGAATATAAGGGTGTGATACTGCACATCTCTTTGCCTGCGAAGGATGGCGACTTGATCCTGAGGAAGTGACCTGCTGGTAAGCGAAATATCCCCGGGTTTCCGCCCTTTTTGCACGCTCTCCAACGAGCTTAGCTGCGTCCGCAAACCTTGTATCTCGCTATTGATGCGAATGACATCAGGATTTTGATCCGTGGACGAGGTACGCAGCGCGTCAAGCTGTACTTCGCGAGAGATGATTTGTGACCTCAGTGCCGCCACCTGTCCAATGACCACCCCTGTCTGGCCGACGGGGGAAATCGCGCCGGTTGACTCCTCCGTCTCCTGAAGGGCAATTTCCGCGTCGGTCAGGCGGTCTTTCTCGAGTCCCAGTTGCTGGGAAAAGAAATTCCTTCTCAAAGACGCCTCACCGATGATGAGACGGCTATTAATGTTATGCAGCTCGTCGACGTACGCATTGGCGATCTGGGCGGCTCGGTGTGGATCGCCGTCCTTGACCGTGATGCTGATCATGCCGCCCTTTTCGCTAACGAACTTGGAACTCCCGGCGAGCATCCGGCGCGCGTCGCTCAACTTCTTGACTTTATAAGCGGTCATGAGGTCGAGGCGCTTGATCAGCCCATCCTCAACCGTGTTGCTTTGCAGAACTCCCAGGTACAGGTCATTCGGATCCTTCACCGCGCCCGAGCTGCCCAGCCCCGTCAGGGCAGCCAGACTGCCCAGCTGGCTCACCAGGGCTGCGCTCGACTGCCCCTGCTGCGGAGGCAGGATCATCGCCTTTGCGGTAAAGGTAGGATGCATCAGAAGCACCAGCCCGGTGAACAGAAACATACCGATGGCCGTCGACAGGATGATCGTCTTCTTCCGTTCCGCCATAACCAGCAACAGATCGAGAAGATCAAATTCGATACCGGCCTGGGCCTCGAGGGGCGGAATGTATTCTCTGGTGGGCGGCATTATGGCCATGGGCGAAGTTTCCCGCTAGTCCCCTTAATCTTACTGCAGCACGGCGATCGCTGCCGCACCCAGCGCTAGTTGAGAGAAAATCTGCGTATAGCTGATAAAGTTCCTGAGCCCTGAAGGCCGGGGCACTTTTTCCGGAATTACTACCGTATCGCCCGCACTTAAATGCATGGTGGCAAAGGTATTTCCGAAGACGCCATTCCGCGAATGCCGGCTCACCACCGAACCATCGGCCCGGATGATGAAGGAATCCCTCCCGTCAGCACTCTTCGTTGGTCCCCCGGCCAACCGCAGGTAACTGCCCACCGCCTGGCTGTTCCGGTACAGGAACGAGTTCTGGTCATACACGGCGCCCACCACATTTACCGTGCTTGGCTTGGAAGGAACCACGAAGCGGTCGCCATCTTCCAGCTGTATGTTGGGCAGGGAGTCGATTCCCGATGCGTTCTGGGAGATATCGAGGACCACGCGACCAGTAGCGCGAATGGTGCGGAATCTGGCAACTAAGCTCCGCGAAGCGGCCGTCGCCGCCGGATCCACGTTGCCGATACTGGCGGAGGCGGCGATGGTGGATCGGTCAATCTCCAGTTCCAGGTCCTGCAGGTAATCATTTAAACGCAATTGCTGCAGGATGCGCGTCGACTCGCGGGTAAAGTTCGATCCAAATAGATAAGCCTCTGGCGTGAACCCCCCGGCACGGGCTACGAGCTGGCGTAGTGTCTCACCGGGAAGGACGCTATAGATTCCCGCCTGCTTGAACTCGCCCTCGAGACGGACGAACTTGGTGCGCTGGGCCTGAGGGACTTTGATATCAGCCTGGGAGAAGATGGTGACTACATCCCCTGGTTCGAGCGCCAGATTTTGCGCAGCGTCATGGTTCAGGACAAGCTGCCCGGGATTAAATGGCACCAGCGAAGTAGTGAGCGTTTGCGGGTCCATCCGCTCGATCACTGCGTACGACCAATCGATCTCCGGCACAGGCAGAGCGACCGTTAGAGCCGGCCGGGGAAGATTTCCAGCGGACGCCTGGGTTTCATCGGCCAGCGATCTGCTGCCCGAGGTAGTACACGGTTGCCCGTTCTGAGAGTTGGTTCCCTGGGTACTGGATCCGGGCGTCTGGCCGTACTGATTTTGCTGCGAAATACTACTCGCATCGGGGATACAGTTCGGATCGTTATTTTGTCCGGAAACCGGATTCAGGTTCTGGTTGTTGTTTTGCACCGAGTTTTGGCTGTTCGTCCGGGAGCCATTCGCTTGTTGGGCCAGGCTGCCGTTTGCAGGGGATTGCCCGTTATAAATGGGAACCCCATTGATATCATATTGCGCAGAGCCAGTCTGATAGCCATTGAGATCTCGAGTGTAATGATCGGGATTATTGGCATACTCCGGTTTGAACTCCGGACCCGGTACACCCAGTTGGTTCCTGCGTTCCCAATAATCCCGGGTAATGAGCGATTGGCTGTCTGGGATGATGTCGCTTAACTTCATGCCCGGATGCCAGGAAAACCGCCCTGTCTCTGCAACATTGCCACGCAAGGTAACGGTGTTTTTGAACTCCGGAGAGATGGGAAGCACGCGGAGGATGTCAGCTCGCTGCATTGGAGTCGCCAAGCCTGCGCCCTGGAGTGGGATGTCCAGTACGGTGCGGTTCTTCTCCGCAATCAGTCGCTCCAGCGATGCTCGCAGCACGGATGCCGTGGCGGAAAGCCCTCCCGCAAAGCGAAGAGCCTGCTCCACCGTCGTGTCGCCTTTGAGCTCGTAGATGGCGGGAATGTGGACGTCGCCGGCAACGGCCACTTGCGCCCCCACAGGGGGAATGTAAATCACGTCGCCGGGAAGCAGGGGTGAGTCTTTAGACATATCGCCAAATATCAGCAAATCGTACAGATCGAAGTGACTGATGGTCTGCCCATTGCGCCGGAGTTGAATGTCACGGAGAGACCCTTGAACGGAAGGGCCACCGGTGGCAAACAACGCGGTGACCAGCGTGCTGAGCGAGCTCAGTGTGTAGGTTCCAGGGCGGCGCGCCTGACCTACGACGAATACCTGGATCGAGCGGAGCTGTCCCATCTCCACGTCGAGATCGAAGCTCTTGTAGATGTGGCCTACTGCATCGTGAAGATGTTCCCTGACCTTGGCAAACGGCAGGCCGGCAACGTGGATTTCGCCTACCTGGGGAAGGTACACCGAGCCGGAACGGTCCACGGTGAGTTGGGCATTGAAATTGACCTGCCCCCAAATGCGAATCACCAGCTGGTCCCCCGGCCCGAGGACGTAGTCCGGAGTAACATTCACCTCCCGCAGCGGTGCAAAGGTTGAAGGCACCTGGCGAAAGAGGCTGTCCCCATAGACAGGAAGAAGAGAGCCCAGCGAGCCGCGGACTAATAGCTGAAAGTCTGTAGGTGCGGAAGGGGCTCTGATCGCAAGAAGCCGAGACTCCTCAAGAGCCGCCAATTGCGATTGCCCACTGCTCAGGCCACCCTGGTCGAGAATGCTCTGTACCCTGCTATTCATTCCCGAGGACTGCAGTCCTGGATATTGACCGGATAACGCGCCTGCTGCACCGGTCGAGCCATAGCCGCCATTCGTAGAGGTACCGGCTTGACCGACGCCGAGCTGGCCCAGGCCCTGGGTCGGAGCCTCTTCCTCACTCACGCAACTTCCATCGACCGAGGAAATGACGCCAGATGGGCAGTCGAACGTATCGGAACCAGCAGACTGAGCAGCAGCAAATGGCAGTGTTACCTGCACTACGCCCGCAACCAGCAAGATCGCGAGGAAAAGACCTGAACGCTTACCCATAATTTGTAAAGCCGAAGACTCGGCAGACGGCCGGTGTCTCCCGCCAAGCTTTTACTCCTTTACCATTGCACCGGTGCAGCCCCATCCATCCGGGAGGAACTTGTCCAATGCCTACCTTAGTTTAGGGCCTCCGGAGGGAAGTGCAAATTCTTTTCCCCGGGAACGCAGGGAACAAAGCTGATTCGGCTTTGAAAACCGGCGTAACCTCGAAGCTCTTGTTCGGGATGC